>CAYUEO010000101.1:0-3731 GCA_964443755.1 uncultured Gammaproteobacteria bacterium
TGAAGATATAATATTTAATCATGGTTTTCTGTTTTTCCAGAGCAATAACGGCATGAGCCAGAATTGTACCGGGAAAAATAGCGGCTACTCCAAAAATCAGAATTTGCAAGATTGGTCCAGCAGCTACGAAATCCTGACCGCCAGTATAGAGCATTATTGGCCTACTAAACCACTGAGCCCCAATAGCCAAGGGAATAGCCATAGCGATCATAAAATCCCACGACTTTTGTAAAACTTTTTTGAAAAAATCTTTATTTTTAGATAACCAATTAGCCGTTAGTATGGGCATAATAATTCCGGCAAACATGAAAGGAACGGTAGTTAAAACATCAATTATTCTATAAGTTGCGCCGTATATGCCAACATCTTCAACTGTTTTAAGTAGGGACAAAAGAAGCGTATCCGCTCTTAGATATATCAAGTTTAAAACAATAGTTACGGCCAGGGGCCATGATTTGCTTATAATTTTTAACCACACGTCGCGATCATATTCCCAACTAATTGATACGAATTTTAAAGACAGCCAGTAGTGGAAAATAAAATTTACACCAGCTGATATTACAGTAGCTATAAGTACTCCCGTTAGGCCCATTCCCATGTTCTTAGTAATAATGAGCGTAACTATGAGGGCGATTCGCCCCATAACCTCAGAGATGGCGTCTCTGCTCATGCTCAATTTTTTTTGGAATAAACCGATTATTACCTGGTTAAGAGCTGGAAACAAAAAAGAAGCCGCTGTTATTATAACGCCTAATTTAATTGCAGGGCTGTAAGGGAAAAAAACCACCGCTAAGGCTCCAAGACTTAAGAAAACAGTTGATGATACTAATCTGAAGCTAAAAAGATTGTTAAGTATTTTTTTTTCAGAAACACCCGGGGCGCTAATCATTTGGGCCGTCACGAGAGTTAATCCAAAATCAGAAGCTACTGCAAAAAAAGTTAAAAACGTAATAATGGTTGTATACTCTCCGAATCCTGTTGGGCCAAGGTATCTGGTTATTATAACAATAGCCCATAAGCCGAGAGCGGTTGATATGAATTTACTTGCGACCTGAACCAAGGTATTGTGGGCCACCTTTTTAACCAGACTCATTTTCTTGTATTTTTAGAGATACTTTTATATAATATAAGTGAAAGTCGCCTCACTTTGGGGGCCTTAAACTAATTATACCATATAATATCCTTAATATGACCAAACGCCAAAAAACCCTTCTCGCTTTGGTTTTTACTAGTTTATTTAGTTTGGCTATAATTTTAGGCGGCACTGTTAGAGCCGATGATACTTTATTAGCTGGCCAGGAAGGTTTTAGCGATTTTGAAACATTATTTGACGGAGAACCGGAAGATATTCGTTTAATAATAGCTAAAATAATTAATGTTATTCTAGGATTTATTGGTGTTATTTTCCTTGGCCTAGCTGTCTTTGCTGGTTTTCAGTACATGACATCTGGTGGGAATGAAGAAAAAACTAAGCATGCTGTGGGGTTACTGACCAATGCTGTGATAGGTCTTATCATCGTTTTAGCTGCTTGGAGTATTACCAGATTTACGGTTATTATTATGTCAAAAACTCTTAACAACTCCGTTGACTACACAAATTATCAATAGACAGGGTATTTTTTGACAAAAACTGAAAATATGTTATTATAAAAGAATAAAGCTAGTTGTTATAAACAATTAGCTTTTGTTTTTAGACTAGTAAATAATCGATCAGATATTAGGAGCTGATCGTCAATCATATGTCAGAAATTAGTAATGCCATTAAACAACTTTGTGAAGAAAAAAATCTTGACTACCAATCAGTTATTTCAGCAGTCGAGTTAGCTTTAGCGGCTGCCTATAGAAAGGATTACGGTGAAAGAAATCAAAATATTATTGTAAAATTTGACCCCATGACTGGTTCTAGTCAGATTCATGACTTGAAACAAGTGGTGGACAACTTGCCTGAACAAGAAGAGGCGGAAATGTTAAAAAATTTATATAATCCTAATCCTAAGGAGCTACACAGGGAAGAATTAAGAGCGGATTCTCGCCGCGGGGCCGGCTTTAATCATAAAGAAGATGGTGATGAAAACAGTAAAGCTAATTTTAATCCCAAAACAGATATCCAACTGAAAGAGGCAATGATTTTGAAGCACGATGCTAAAATAGGTGACGAAATTATAACCGATTTACCTATTCCGTCTGCTTATGGCCGCATGGCCGCTCAAACAGCTAAGCAAGTCATTATTCAGAAATTACGTGAAATGGAGCGTGATATGATTTTTGGTGAATTTAAAAGTAAGGAAAACGAAGTTGTGTCAGGTATAGTACAAAGAAGAGAAGGTCGGTTTGTGTTTGTTGATCTTGGTAAGGCAGTGGGCTTGTTACCAGCCGAAGAACAGATATATAGCGAGCGTTATAATATTAATGATCGCCTGAAAGTATTTATTAAAGAAGTGCGTGAGGGCCATAAGGGCCCGGAAATTATTTTATCTCGTCGGTCTGAAGAGATATTACGGAAAATATTTTATTTGGAAATACCCGAAATTGCTAATGGATTAGTAGAAATAAGAGCTGTGGCGCGAGAAGCGGGATCACGTTCAAAAGTTGCTATATGGACAGAAGCAGATAATGTTGATCCGGTTGGTTCTTGCGTGGGACAAAGAGGCTCTAGAGTGCAGACAATAATTAGTGAGCTTGGTGGCGAAAAAATCGATATTATAGAATACAACGAGGATCAGGAAAAATTTATTGCCAACTCTTTGGCTCCCGCTAAGGTTCTTTCTATTGAACTTGATGAAGCCGAGCATAAAGCTATTGTTAAAGTATCTTCTGATAAACTTTCACTAGCCATTGGCAAGTCCGGACAAAATGTTCGTTTAGCTGCTCGGTTAACTGGTTGGAAAATTGATATTATAGAGGCATCTTCCGATGGTGAAAAGAAAGTGTTAAGCGCCGACGAAGAAAATTTAGAGATAGCTGAAGAAGTTAACGTGGAAGGATTGGAGCCAGAAAAAGCAACAGAAGACGAAGCCGTTACTGAAGATAAGCCAAAGAAAAAGAAGTCAACTAAAAAAGCTAAAAAGGAATAAATTTCCGTTCTTAAGGCGGAATTATATTAAAAGATATGCCATTAGATTTATTGAATTTATCAATTTTAGGCAGTGCTCTTGTAGCGCTTATGTACGGCGGGTTTGTCATCGCCAGTATTTTGAGAATGCCTGAGGGAAACGACAAAATGAAAGAAATCGCTCAAGCTATACAAGCCGGAGCGAAAGCGTTTTTAAACAGACAGTATAAATCCGTGGCAGTTGTAGCGGCGGTGATGTTTTTACTTATAGGGTTTGTGCCTTCTTTAGGTTGGATGACTGCTCTGGCTTTTTTAAGCGGTGCTATTTTGTCCGGATTAGCTGGGTATATAGGTATGTATGTTAGTGTTCGAGCGAATGTTCGTACCACTGAAGCAGCTCGTGAGGGTTTAGCCAAGGCTTTAAATGTGGCTGTTAAAGGCGGCAGCGTTACGGGCATGTTAGTGGTTGGCCTAGCTCTGTTAGGAACCTCAGGTTTTTATTTTTTAACTGGTGATTTAAGGGCTTTAATCGGCTTTGCTTTCGGTAGCTCTTTAATATCTATTTTTGCTCGTTTAGGGGGAGGTATTTATACTAAGGCCGCCGACGTTGGAGCTGATCTAGTGGGAAAGGTTGAGGCTGATATTCCTGAAGATGATCCTCGCAACCCAGCTGTAATTG
>CAYUEO010000102.1:0-3711 GCA_964443755.1 uncultured Gammaproteobacteria bacterium
TGCACAATAGTATCACTTGTGCACATAAATGGGCGATCAACTGTAAGACTAATATTATATGTGCCCGCTATACCATACGTATGAGTGATTTGTGTGGTATCGCTTGTAGTTACCTGAGGGCTGCCATCCCCAAAATTCCAAGTGTAAACAAGCGTATCGTTGTTAAACAAAAAACTACAAATATCGGCATGAGGTGGTATTACATTGTTTGTGAATGTTACATCTAAACAATTGGTATTACCTGTAAAAGCGGCAAGTGAAGTGTCGATAATAGGTCGATAATTTGGAACAAGATTTTGCAACCCCATTCTTGATTCTTTTCCATTTAAATAAAATGCGTTATGAATATAATTAGCCCCCACTCCATATGTGTTCGGGTTATTTATGACACTTACAAAATCAGAACTAAATTGTGCAATATATAATTTCTTATCTAACCCAATAGAAATTGTACCAAATGTTGAATCGGCAGACGAGGGGCGAACAGGCGATGTATAGATTACATTTTGAGAAGGAGTAAGACCAAACGAATTAATATCGTATTGATATATTATATCTTGCGAAGTATTTGTTACGGGGTCGGTTGTGTAAATATCTACATATAACATACTGCCATCAGGCGAAAAATTAGCTCCGTATATAGGATATCCAAGGTCCACACGTATAGGGTTAGACAAGATTCCTGTTGAAAGATTAAAATCGAATAGTTGAAAAAAACCATTAATAGAAGTCGCAACCACTTTTTTACCATTAGGAGAGAAATTCATCGAGAAATGATAATCTAAACCTACACCACCGGGAGTGCTGATTACCGGACCAGTTAAACCTGTTGATGATAACTCGTATGCATAATAAGTCCCTTGTCCTGCTGCTTCACTTGGAAAAAGAATCCAATAGGAAGCGGAAGTACCACAAGTAGCAAACAATTTTGTTGTACCGATTATAGTTTCTGCTTTAGATCGGTTTGCAGGTGGTGTTCCTGGTAATAAAATATTTTTTAACCCAACAACAACAGCACCTAATCCACCACTCATGGACATATCCACTACTGAATAGTAAGGGCCAGTTGAAAACATTATGTTGATAGTAAAAATATAATAACGATTACTATTTGCAGGATCAGGAACAATTAAAAGACCTTGTGCAGATATACTTGCACCATTAGCAAAAAGACCTGTTCCATTTGTCATAACAGTATGTGCGGATGTCCAAACCGTTACTCCATTAGTATAGAAAAGCAAATTACCCGTTACAGGGTCAGACACCGTAGCGACACCTTCTTCATAAGATAATTGCCCATTAGTAACAGCAACAGGAGATGCTCCTGAAAAATCAATACCTGCGTTACCTCCAAAATACCAGCGTGAATCTGACTTCATGTGATAAAGAGTGTCATTGGGGCAAACCGAAATGGATTGATTATAACTTTTTTTGCAACCGTCAGAATCTGTGGATAACAATGAAACATAATATTGACCGGGGGAAGAATAATTTACTGTTGAAGGATTTTGTGAAGAACTGCTAGTACTATTACCAAAATCCCATTGCCATGCTATGTAGGTAGTACCGCTGGTATTGGAGAAGGTAAATTCGTTACAGGGACAGCCGACCATACTTGTAAATTGAACCGTATCGACAGGCACAGTGATAGTTATAGTTGTATCGTAAATAGCCTTGCAACCATTAGTATCAACAACAGTCAGCGTAATAGTAAAAGTTCCTGGCAGTGAATAAACATGTGTCGGGTTTTGAAGTGTTGATGAAGCTACATCTCCAAAATTCCAATCATAGCTGGCTATGGGGAAATTAGTAGTTGGATCAGGGGTTGTTAAATTTATAAATGATATAGTACTGCCCGGACAGGTAGTTCCTGAATAAGTAAAAGCAATAACTGGTGCGGTAACATAAGTAGTATCTCGAATAGTGTCACAACCACAGCCATTACACACATACATTTCTGCCCACTGCAACCCACTGCTAAAATAATTAATAACAAACCTACCGAACCCAAAATTAATGGTACCTACTCCTGAAGTAATGCCAAAAGGAGTTGACGTTGCTGTCCCACTATATGTAACGTCAACTGATGCAAAATTGCCTCCACAAACCGTATCACCATAAACCTTTGTTATACTTGTAAACTGTGGGATAGTCAGACTACAATCAGAACACAAGGTTGTATCAATAGGTGTAACTTCTATGCGTGAACTTAATACAGTTGTTGCGATTCCACCAGAAGAAATTACTCCACCAGAAGAAACAACTCCACCTAAACTTATATTTAATGCCAAAGTGTCCTGATGACAACCTGAGTTTCCAGCAGCATCAGTACCTATAAAATAACACTCGTTTCCATTTCCAAAACTATTAGACACTCCACCAAATAAACTGGTTGCATTAGGAGTGTCCTTGTAAAATAAAAAATAGCCAATATCCATTCCTATTCCGCCATAAGTTCTACTCCATTCCATATTACCGAGAGAGTCTGTTCTAAAAGTTAAAACATCTTCATTACCTACTCCAAAACTTTTTGTGTAACCAGTTATTAATACGTTTTTAACATTACCACTACCATCATAAATTACAGATAGTGCATTAATACTCTCATCTAAAACTCCTCCATACGTCTTCGTCCACATAACACTGCCTAAGCTATCCAATTTAATAAGATAGCAATCATTCATTCCCGACCCAAAGCTTGAAGTAGAACCACCGATAAGAAATCCACCATCCGAAGTTTCAATAATGGAATTACCAATATCATCCTGAGCACCGCCAATCGTTTTTGTCCACAATGTATCTCCTAAATTATTGGTTCGTATCACATATACATCTGAGCCTCCTGCACCAAAACTGCGAGTATATCCAGTTATTGCAAGTCCTCCATCAGAAGTTTGAATTATTGAATTGGCTTCATCATTTTGAGCTCCACCTATAGTTTTTGTCCAAAGTATACTACCAGTACTACTTGCTTTTATTAAATAAACATCATTAGCTCCTGCTCCAAAACTGTTTGTATATCCTGCCACAATAAATTCCCCAGCACTGGTTACTGTTACACATTTTCCAACATCATCGCCTACACCACCATAAGCGTTAGCAAATGAAAAATTAAACAGACCACTAGCAGTCTTTAATAAAAAAATATCTTTATTTCCACTTCCCCAACTTTCTGTTGAACCCGTAAGAATACACGTATTCGTGCTTATCCATTTTATGGAGTAAGCCACATCATTACCCACACCTCCATAAACTACTGTTCTTAATGGAGTTCCCACTACATCTGTCATGGAAATCAAAATGTCTTCTGCCCCATTACCAAATGAATTTGTCTTACCAGCCAATAAATATCCAGGCACTGCTAGTCCAAATGGCTTTTCTATTCCTGAATAAATCCAGTCTGAACTTGCCTCTCCATAGGTTACTTGAAATTGTGCTGTTACTTTAGCAGCGTATAAAAACAAAGTACTAATTAATGAAACGATGACAATTTTAATAGTGTTCTTTTTCATATGTGTTTTTTTATTGTTTTTTATATGTCATCCCGATACTCGGGACAAGTTAATGGAATCGCCATGTGAAATATTCATTGTTGTTGGTGAGCATTTTTAATCATGGCTTATTTCATAGTGTGTTTTAATTAAAGGTTAAATGTTATGTTTTTAGTTAATTATTCATTCTTATTATTATCAAATGGCAATCACAATTCGT
>CAYUEO010000103.1:0-3676 GCA_964443755.1 uncultured Gammaproteobacteria bacterium
TGCGGAACGTGCTCGATGTCACGCCAAAGAAACATCGCGACCGCATGGTGTCGCTTGATCAACGTCAACTATAATTCCCTGTTGACGACAATTATTTTTCCCTCTTGGTGGTCTGCTTTTTTGATTGCTCCAATCGGTAGCTGGGGAGGTTGAGTTCGAGTATCACACTGTGATGAACCAAGCGGTCGATTGCGGCGGCCGTCGTCATCGGGTCCTTGAAGATGGTTTCCCACTTGGAGAACGGGAGATTGCTGGTGATCATCACACTTCCTCGTTCGTAGCGGTAGGCCAAAAGCGTAAAAAGCACCTCCATTTCCTCACGGTTTTGCTGTACGTAGCCGATGTCGTCGATCAGTACGGCATCGTATTGGGCGAGGCGTTTGAGCTTCTGCGGCAGAACGAGGGCGACTTTTGCGGCAAGGAGTTCCTGTACCAGCAGTTGACAGGACGTAAAGTAGACGGAGCGCCCAGCCTTGATGAGCTCATGGGCGATCCCGCACAGCAGATGGGTCTTGCCGCTACCGGGGTTGCCGAAGGCAAGAATGTTCTCTCGGCGCTCGAGGAACGCTCCGTCGACGAGCGTACCAACTTGCATGTTCACTTTCTGAGGAAGACGACCACGATCAAACGTTTCCAGCGTCTTTTCCAAGGGGAGCCTGGATTGCTTCAGCAGGCGCTGGATTCGGTTGTCGTGACGCGTCTGTCGCTCGCTTTCAACGAGGCCGAACAGATACTCTTCATAGGTACTCGATTCGCGCCGGGCCGTATCCGCATCTTCGCGGTAGATGGCACGCATCGTCGGCAGGCGCATCTCCCTGAGGAACGGATCGAGGCGAGTATGGATATCGGCATTCATCATGTGGATTGGGGAGTAAATGGCGGGGCAGGCAGGATGACTGCGCCATCACCGCTGGTTGATGGATCGAGCGTTTCACGGCAAAGCAGGTCATCGTAGGCGGCCAGATCCACGGGAGCAATCCTGACCGTTTTCGGTGGTTGTATTTCGGTCATCGTCGCTACCAACATGTCAACCGATTCCGGAGTGATGGCCCGCTCCGATTCAATGAGTGATCGGAGCGCCTCGTCGACAGCCAGTTCGTTCTCTCTCGCTGCCAAGTGGAGAATCTTGAGATAGCGCTTTGATGCCGTCTGTGGCCATTTGGTATGCAACTGGTCGTAGGCCACACGGAAGCGGTGTGTCGGGAAGAGGTCCGCACGGTACCGGTAGCGCTCGAAGGCACCCGGCTTTCGGACAAGCACATCAATCACATCCCGGTAGTCGATTCGGTGTTTTTGCTTCCCGTATAGACGGGGCAGCGTCTTGACCACACGCTGGCCGTATACGATGTCGATGTGGTCAAGAAAGACCTTGGCCACAACCTGTTCGCCGCGTAAGCGGCTGTGCACAGAGTAGATGTTGCCGAGCACGCGGATGGTCGAGAACTTGCTGACACGCACCTTGATGGGCGCGCGACAGGACTCGAGCCGCCGCGCGGGAAGCGGCATCATTGTCGCCCGCTCCTGTTCAAAACGCTCTCTGCGGCCGGCATTGAGTTGATCGAAGAGTTTCTGTAAAAAGACCCTGTAGGCATCGGTGCTTTCAAAATCGCAGCTGCCACGCAGCATGAGTGCCTGCTTGACAGCCTTTTTGAAGCGGTGATGGCTCTGCTCAACATCACCATTCTCGTTCGGTGAGGCCACTTGCGTACGCAGCCCTTCCATCCCGTAGTGCGCAAGTAATCCCGCGTAGCGCCGTGTAAAAACATCCGGATTCGTGTCCTTGTTCACCGCTGTCGTCAGTCGATCGGTTTGGTGTGCGAGAGGGACGCCGCCGATCTCGAAGAGCGCATTCTGGAGCCCTTCGCTGAGAGCCTCGAAGCACTCGGAGAAGCAGAGTGTACCCGTCTCGTAATTCGAATACGGAAGCACAAAGTGGTAGATCAGGTGCCTCAGTGGTACCGCATCGATCGTGACATCCAAGTCGTTCATGTACGTGAAGTCTGACTGCGACCGGGCACCTGGCTCATGAATCTGCTCGAAGTATATCTCCTTGGCTGGACCCTCGGTGGCTCGCCAATGCTTCATCCGGCGCTGGAACGTTCGAAGCTGACCGTCAGAAAAACGCCCGGGGTACGTTCTCTGGTAGTACTCGAAGAGATATTTCGCCTCCAAGCCTTCGTTGATGGTGAGCTTGGACTTGATGTCATCCCAGATGTCAGCGAAAGGATCCTCCCTTGTGCGCCACGTGTGCTCGGCAGCGACCCTCGAAGGTAGCTTCTTCAGTTTCGAGTATTTACGAGCCGTCTTGATATCCATATCTGTCTGATCTGCGGCCTTGCTCAGCGGCTTTCCGTTTTTCAGGAGGGCCCACAGCTTGCGAACCTGGCGATTTGTGACCATTCGAGAATCCTGCTTGGTGAGACTCTCGAACAGGGTACGGGCTGACCCGGCAAACAGGGAATTCTAATTGTCGTCACCCGGGAATTATAAATGTCGCTAATCACGGCACGTCGCATCGGCTCGGATCGCCACACTCAGATGGCGTCCAAACACCTTTTCGGGCACATAACTCGACACTCCGAGCTACCGCTTCCTAAAAAGCCGTCCCAGATACGACCTCGGCACCAGCGCAGGCCTTCCCAATCAAAGCAAACGAGACGTACGTCCCAGTTATGCGTCGGGGCTTGACCTGCGCGGCCACGAGTCGAGCTTTTCTCGCTCGAGTTTCTCTCCTTTAAAGCGCCGGTTGTACTCCTCTCCCGTCTGGAGCACGTAGTAGACCGACTTGGCTATTTCTTTCGCGACGAGCGTCTTCGCAATATGCTTTCCCTTTTTCCGTGCCATGCGCTCGTAGTAGCGCTTGACAACAGGGAAGTACTGAATGGCTCTCGTCGCTGCGTGACTGAAGGCGAGCTTCAGGTACTTGTTACCGGATTTTGAGGCGCGATGACGATTCTTGCCGGCTGAATTCTGTGCGCCGGGTACGAGCCGGCAGTACGAATAGAAGTTCTTAACCGACGGGAATCTCTCGATGCCATCGATCTCCAGATAGATCGTGTAGGCGTTGATGCGGCCGATTCCAGGGATCCAGAGCAGGCGCTGCACGTCGTCCTCATCAAGCAGCTGGCTGTTCAGCGTCGTGTCGAGCCGCCTGATCTGATCGTGAATGAGATCGGCCCGCTCCTTGTGCATCTCAGCCTGAAGCCGGAAGAGCTCCGGCAGATCCTCAGGCGATGTGACATTGAACTTCTCCAGCACCCGGTGGATGGAGTTTTTCGCCGAGGTGCGCTTTTCCACCAGGTTCAGGCGTGTCCTGAGCGTATCTCTTATATCTCTGAGCTCGTTTGACACCTTGTGGGCCTCCGGAATCAGACCGACGCGGAGTAGCTGCGCGAGCGTTTCCGCATCGACCTTGTCGGTTTTGACTTTGGCGTAGCTGATCGCCTTTACAAAAGTAGCGCGCGCTAGGCTTAGGTCGATGTCCTCCGACGATAGTAGATCGTTCATCCAGTACCAGCCGGTCGTGGATTCAACGGTTACCTCGTGCTCCCCGCCGAGCGTCCTGAAGTACGCCCGAATGGCGTCCGGATTGTTTTTGAGTTTCTGCGAGCGTACGATGTCACCTGCTGCGTCGACAGTGGTCAGATAGCTCGAACGCTTGTGCTGATCGATTCCC
>CAYUEO010000104.1:0-3668 GCA_964443755.1 uncultured Gammaproteobacteria bacterium
ACACACCATCTGGTACAGCTGCTGGAGGAGTTGGTAATGGTACAACCGGACAGACTTTAAGACATAATGGAACCAGTTGGGTTGCTAATTCAACTATATTTAATAATGGTACGAATGTAGGCATCGGGACGACGGCGCCGGGCAACAGGCTTCATGTATTTAATACAGCTGGTACAACAATAGAGGTAGAGGCCACTACTGCTAATTCATTTAGCCAGATATATTTTGATGGAGATACGCAGGATGCTCAGATATTTAAAGCAAACTCCACTTACTCGTCGTGGGGAGGGGTAAATTCTTTAAACCTTTATACTAATTCAGGGGGCGGCGCCATTGCTTTCCACCCCAATGCTTCATCTAATACTCTTTATTTAGCAACATCTGGCAACGTCGGAATTGGAACAGCGAGTCCGAGTGCGAAGCTTTATGTAAACGGTAATGTTATTTCTGCGGCAGGCTCTGGAGTAAGCAGTTTTTCTTCAACTGCAGATGCTCAGATTACTTTAACTAGTTCAGATACGTGGACCGGTATAGGATTTAATGATGTAGGGGCTAATAACGAATTTATCTGGCACAATGGTGGAAATGGTACATTTTCTATTGGTGGTGGCGGATCAAATGTTGCTGGTAAAAAATTACATGTTGATGGCGGGGTAAGTATTGGAGCTAATTCTGATGGATCTGGCGTTCCGTCTAATGGCCTGTTTGTTGAAGGCAACGTCGGAGTAGGAATCACTAACCCTTCGGCAAAATTTCAGGTTCATGGTGATGTAAAAATTAATACCAACGCACCATTAGTTAGTAGAAATATATTTTCAATTGCTAGAACAATAGCTGTTGGAGCTGGCAGTTGGGTTAATCTAGGCACACTTACCAGTAACGGACAAGGAACGTATGCTACTATTTATCAATCCAATCATCATACAGGGTCAATTAACGCAGCTGTTTATGAAATTAGTGATGTATACTATTCTGGCCTGACTACCGACTGGGTTCAGGTCCCTACGTCTAACTATCGCTCATATACTGGTCTTCAAGATTATGCTATCGACGTTAGAAGAACAGCAAACCATGGCACCGCTAATTTAGAAATTAGAGCTAGAGCATTAACTTCTTCTGGGGCAGGCACGTTGACTTTTGAAATACAAACAAATGGTACTTTCACAAGCAATAATACCAGCGGCACTGGTGCTACGGTTGCTGGTTATCTAGGTAATAACGCTTATCAGTTCCCTATATCCAACAATCGTTTTGCCGCTTCCTCAGAAGGTATATTCATGTTAAATACTGGCAACGTTGGAATTGGGAATACTAATCCAACCACTAAACTACATGTTAACGGTGGCACCGGCAACGCTATTTATGCGGGAGGTGGACAAGTTGCGGGTTTAAATTCTACTCCGACTAATTCTGATCACGCTGTTCCTCTGGGATATTTACAAAATAATTATAGCCTGGCCTCTAGCTCTCTTTGGAGTGGCACTAAGAACGATAGTATCTGGAACGGGGATGCGGGATTAGGGAATGTGGGGATAGGGACGACGGCTCCTGCAGGAAAAGTTCATATTTCTACTATTTCACCAGATAGAACCTCGGTTGTTAATGGTTTGTTCCTTGAGAATATAGCAACAGGTGGTTCTCCATATCAGGGTCACGGTCAAGGAATTGCATTCTATGGCAGAACATATCCCTCCTCAGTTCAAAAAGTTTTGAGCAGAATTTATTCTGTCGCTAATGATCATTCGGGCTCTACTGCCGGAACTGATTTAGTTTTCCAAACCTCAACTAGCAATGCTGACGCTGTGCCGAGCACGAAGATGATTATTAAATATGATGGTAGTGTCGGCATCGGAACAATAGATCCTGGCACGTATAAGCTCAAGGTGGCGGGTAACGTGGCCGTTACTGGAACTTTTGAGACTCAGACTGGATCAGATTTCGCTGAAGAGTTTAAGACTAAAGATATTATTAAGTCCGGATCGGTAGTTGTTATGGGAGACTTGGGTTATAAGTCAGTTAAGATCTCATCCGGTGCTAACGATAAGACAGTCGTGGGTGTGGTGTCAGATAACCCATCTATTATTGCCGGTCGGGTTGAAACAGTTGAGGGAGAAAATAAGGCGATTGTTGCTATGGCCGGAGTAGTTTCAGTTATGGTAACCAATATTAATGGTAATATTGAGAAGGGCGATTTACTGGTTAGCTCTAATCTTTCTGGATACGCTATGAAATCAGATGGCTTAGTGCCTGGGACTGTTATTGGTAAGGCGCTAGAGGATATGAAGGGAAGTAGAGGTAAAATTAAAGTCCTGATAAACTTACAGTAAATATGTTAGATAATAAAAAATTAATTTTAGTAGGCCTAGGGGTGGTGTTAATAATCTTAGCAGCCTTTGTGGTTCGAGATATCAGAAAAAATAAGACAGCCAATAAACCGCTTGAGATTGCGCCCTTAGTAGTAGATGAGGCGGCACGAGAAAGCGAGGCGCCTTTTACGGAGCCGGGAGATGATAATGATCCGTTTCGAGAAGAAGCCCCGGCTATTACTAGAATACCGTCAGCTAACGAGGTTTTACCGGCCGAGCAACAAAAGATTATTGCTGTCCCGACCGTTGTTGTTCCGGCTGCTCCGGGAGTAGAAAGCAGTTTCCGTAACTTCAATATATCCGGAGAGGGCGGCAAGTTTGTGCCAGAAAAAATTATTGCTCAAGTCGGAGATACTATTCATATAAATTTTACGGCTGTTGATAAGGATTATGATATCGTTTTTCCTAGCTATAACATGAAGCAATCTGCTAAGATTAGTCAGACTAAAATTTTAGAATTTCAAGCTTTAAAGGATGGCTCATTTATTTATTTTTGCGAGTCGTGTGGCGGAGTTAACGGTGAGGCCAAAGGAAACATAATTATTATTAAATAGTGTTGGAGGAATAGATAAATTTTGTTATAATAAATTTATATAAAATCTTTGTGAATAAAAAAAAGCTCTCGCTAACTTCAAAGATCATTGTTCTATCAGCTATATTATGTTTAGGTGGTATTTTTGCTTTTTCTATAGAGGCTAGGGCGGTAGGTCTTTCTGTCGGTTATCCTAATGCTTTAACTCTTACATCAGATTCAGAGAATTTAATCTATGGGCTTCTTTCAAATAGTAGTACAGGAGGAAATTATTTAAATTTTCAAAAGTATAACGGCACTGCATACAGTACAATTTTTAAGATAGATTATAACGGTAATATCACTACTACCGGTCAAGTTTTAGGATCCAACACTCTTTGGGGCGGGACCAAGAACGGCAGTATTTGGAATGGTGATGCGGGTGTAGGTAATGTGGGAATTGGGACGACGGCGCCGGGTAAAAAGCTGGACATAACTACTTCTGTAAATACAGATGGCATAAGAATTACTGGAAGCGCGGCTAATGCTTCACTTGTGATTAACAATAATGGAGCTGGGGGTAACGCTTGGGATTTATCATCAACTGGTGCTGGCCATAGTTATGGGAATGGTAAGTTAATTTTTGGAATTGGCTTCTCTCCAAAAATGACTCTTGATGGGGCGGGCAACGTCGGCATCGCCACTACCGCTCCTTCTCAAAAATTACATGTAGTTGGAAACATTAGAACCTCGGGTGATATAATTGCTGATGGTAATTATGGCGTGGGCTT
>CAYUEO010000105.1:0-3640 GCA_964443755.1 uncultured Gammaproteobacteria bacterium
ACCAATCCCGACGCATGGGGCGAAACGGACGGCTCGGCCGGATTGCGCGGCTACATGATTGCTTCCGACAAATACGCGGAGGCCAAGGCCATCCTCGCTTCGACGATTTCGGCGGGAGCCGGAGCGTTTCCACAGATGACCAACATCATTTCGCCGCTCACGGGGGGCGTGACCCAAGTCCAGGGTGGTGGGTATCAGGATGCCATTGCCGCAGGCATTCAAGCCGGAGGCCAAATCTATTCCCAGCGGCTGTTGGAAGGGCTCGAAAAGGAACCTTACTACATCCGCGTTCCGGCTGGGACGCTCTTTTACCTCTACGTCACCCAGACGGTGGACATCGCCCAGGCGACTACCGGCCTTTCCGCCAACCGTTCTACCCAACCCGCAAAATGAAATACCTCATCCCCATCGTTGCCGTCTGCCTTTGTTCGGGCTGTGCCACACGCAAGGCCGTGAAATCCGATCCACCAACCGCCGTTCCCGGCACCAGCATTTCGCAAAAGAAAATGCCGAGCGTGCGAACGCCGGAGACGGTGAAAGCCTACCCGGTCGGTCGTTACAGCGATCCGAATTTCCCGGACGCCATGCACGAACGCCACACGGTCTATCGCCGTGAACAGTCACCCGATTGGAACTACCTCCCGGACCCGCCTTACGCCCTACCGCTTGGCCCGACCGTGGCGAACTCCAATCCCTCGCCATCCTACTACGTGCGTGCGGACGGCGAAACGATGAATGCCCAGCAGCGAGCTTACGCCGAGGCATTGCAGGAACAAAATCGTGCAATGAAAAAGCGCATCGAATCGCTGCAAGGGGAGGCGGGCAAAATCCCGGAACTCCAACAGGAAATTGACCAGCTGAAAAAGCAACTCGATGCGATTCCCGATCCGGTGGATGCTCCGTCTCCTGAACCGGATTCCTCCGGCGTCAGCGAGGACGAGGACGTTTTTTCCAGCGTCGAACCGCCTCTGCCAGTCTGGGACGACTCGGATTCCCTGACTTCCCGCGCCGACGAGGAAGGACAGTCCTTCCTCATCTCCCAAATGTTGCTCAACGACGAGTTCACCGCCGCACTCGCCGCTGTCGAACGCCAGCGCATTGCCACCCTCCTTGTCGGCCCGGTGCTTCGCCGCCGGGAATTCGCATTTCTCAACACCACCAAACCATGAACACCACCAAACCAACCAACGTCACAGTCACCCTCGAAGAAGACACCCTTGCCACTTTCAAAGAGGCATCGGAAATCGTCGAGAGAGCTGGCATCCGTGTCCCGACGAGTCAACTCGTCCAGGTCATGCTCAACGCCGAGATGCAACGCCTCACAGCCCGCAAAGTCGCCCAGCGTTTCCTGAAATCCGTAATCCAGCAGATCGGCGGATTGCGCGGCGACATCCTCGACGACGAGGACGAAGAGAAAATCCCCACCATCAAACCCGCAACAGCCAAAGCGTAGTTTTCACCGCAACCTCCGTCCAAACCCGTCCGGCTACGGAAACCCAAACGCCGGACACAGCAACCATACAATTATGGCCATTACGTCACCCAAGAAAAAAGAAGAGCTGACCAAACAGTTCAAAATAAACCCCGAGATCAACGCCAAACTGGATGCCTTCATGAAAGAGGAGCCCGGCTTGGTCGAATACGTCAAAGACCTGCCGCGCGAACAGTTGGAACGAAAATTCCTCCTCCGCAAAATGCAGGAACGCGACCAGAAGGAGGGCTATTCCGCCAAGGTCAAGGCCTGGTTGGAGAAACCCGAACAAGCCGACCTTGTGAAAAGCATCAAGGCCACGATCAGCCCCAACATGAATCCCGAGCGGCAGGAGCAAACCATTGTCACGCAGGCGAAAAACTTCATCCGCAATAACGGGATCAAACTTGGCTAAACCCCTACCGTGCGCCGGGTCCCAAACCCGGCGCACGGTGTCTGAAACCCGATTCCGTAACTTTTCCCATGTCTCTCAAGTCATGCCGCAGAACACGAAAAAAGCCGTATCTGAAAACGCCGAATTTATCCAAATCCGGGAGGCAGCCGATTGGTTGGGGGTGCCATTTTCCTCTCTGCGTCAGTATGTGTCCCGAGGAATGCTGCCTTCATACAAGCTCGGTCGTCATCGCCTCTTCCGAAAGCGCGAACTCATCGAGGCCATCCGACAATCAACCAAAGCCACGCTTGACGAAGTTTTGAGGTAGAAGCTTTATTGCCTTACACGACAAGCCAATGGAAGTTTGGCTCGCCTCAGTTGAATACATCATTCAAGTGTGGTTCTGCACAATGTCTTTCCTCAAAACGATTCAAGACAGGCTTTTTCCCATCCGATTGATCTCAATGGAGTTTGTGGTTCCTTCTACAAAACCATTCGATGCCGGCAATTGGTTCGAAACGTTGGTCGGGCAAATTGTTGTACCCATCGTAAATAGCGGGAAAGTCAGGCGTTACTGGTTTACGAGATACCAGTCAGTCGCAGGCAAGACGGCACTTTTCAGATTTTACACCAACGATGTTAAAGGGGTTGAGAGACACGCAAAGAAATTAGCTGGTGAATTGGGAGTTGGAGGAGGAGTCGCCGATTTGTCTTACACCGCAGGCGAAATCAGTGCTCATCCTCGGTTTCTCGGCACAAACCAGAGGCAAAACGATGAAAATACCCGTAAGGAACTCATTTGGGATTTCCTTCATGCAACTGCGGTTCTCTTCCTTGACTGTTTGTCGAGCGAAGATGGCGATGGTCGCTGGAGCCTAGAGATTAACCAAGATGGGCTCAATTGCAGCACCGGCGAGACATTCGAGGCATTTCATCACATGTTTTCCAACATCACCGGATTTGAACCTCCAGTTTTCGAACTACAGGAACCGGGGCTCCCGAGATTTCTCTCTCCCATGTATTTCTACGGAAACTACCAAGCACAGATCGCAGCCAATGTCGGCGCACAAAGACATCCGTTCGACGGCTTGCCAGTCCCGGTTACACGATTTCGGGTGAAATTCTAGCCCGACATAGAAGTCCGCTTCAATACGCTTTCAAGACTTTGTCTTTCGCAATGGCGTGGCGTAAGAGTAGGGAAATGGTCTTGCGAGACACGGGTGTAGCGCGGCAACCAAGGTAAGAAGCGAATCAATCTTTGTCGCAAGGAGAGACCTGTGTGCGCTGTGGTGCTCAATGATAATTCCGGCGATTCGCAAATTCGGAAAATTTGGCAAATCCAATCCGTCTGTAGCGATAAAAACGGGGCCTCCGCTTGTGCCTTCTCGACTTTTAGGAACTACTACCTGGCCTGATTGATTTCTGACCCGTTTGCTGTCGAACTCGATGGCGATATGCGTTGCCATATCTGCTCCGATCGCCTGGTAAATCTTCTCGCCGTGACAGACTCCGGTATACATGTCAGCCGCGCTGGCCAAGCGTCTTGCTTTGAGATCTGTTTCGGTGGCCGTGTGGGGGTATCCGAAAAAAGTGTAATGGTATGGGGCCAATGCTGGAGCGCTTGGCAGTAGCATTTGCGGGAGCGCGAACCAACTTCCTGCTTTAAGCTCCTCGTCAAATCCCGAGGGCAAGTTAACAAGACCAACATCGATTTTGTCTGCCTGTCTATTGCCGTCGGGTGCAGGCGTGGAATGGTATGAACCCTGCAATTCGAT
>CAYUEO010000106.1:0-3615 GCA_964443755.1 uncultured Gammaproteobacteria bacterium
CCGGTCGGTCAAGAAACCCTAGGTCGGATTTTTGATGTCTTAGGAAACACCGTTGACGGTGGCGCCCCAGTTAAAACTGACAAGAAATATCCGATTCACCGCGCAGCCCCTAAGTTCGTTGATCAGTCTAATAGCTCAGAAATTTTAGAAACTGGAATTAAGGTTATCGATCTTATCTGTCCGATCGTCAAAGGTGGAAAAGTAGGTATGTTCGGTGGTGCTGGCGTAGGAAAGACGGTTGTTATTTTGGAGCTTATTCGTAACATTGCTGCCGAGCACGGCGGTTATTCGGTCTTTGCTGGCGTCGGAGAGCGTACTCGTGAAGGTAACGATTTGTATCATGAAATGAAAGATAGTGGCGTTTTAGATAAAGTAGCCATGATTTTTGGTCAGATGAATGAACCGCCAGGTGCTCGTGCTCGGGTGGCTCTTTCCGGTCTTTCGATTGCGGAATATTTCCGTGATGAAAAGAACCAGGATGTTTTGTTCTTCGTCGATAATATTTTCCGCTTTACTCAAGCCGGTTCAGAAGTATCTGCTCTTTTAGGACGCATGCCGTCAGCAGTCGGATATCAGCCAACCCTAGCCTCAGAAATGGGAGAATTACAGGAACGTATCACTTCAACCAAGAATGGTTCTATTACTTCAATTCAGGCAGTTTATGTTCCGGCTGATGATTTGACCGATCCAGCTCCAGCTACTACTTTCGGTCATCTTGATTCAACTGTAGTTTTGTCCCGATCATTATCAGAACTAGGTATTTATCCGGCCGTTGATCCACTTGATTCATCATCTATTATTTTAGATCCTAAAGTTGTCGGTCAGGAACACTACGAGGTTGCGCGTGGTGTTCAGAAAATATTACAACGTTATAAAGACTTGCAGGACATCATCGCGATTTTAGGCATGGAAGAACTTTCTGATGAAGATAAGGTTATTGTGTCTCGTGCCCGTCGCGTTCAGCGTTTCCTGTCTCAGCCCTTCTTCGTGGCTGAAACCTTTACCGGACGTTCTGGTAAGTATGTTAAATTATCTGATACGGTTCGTGGTTTCAAAGAAATTTTAGATGGTAAGCATGATGATAAGAATGAAGATGCTTTCTATATGAAGGGTGGGATTGAAGAGGTGAGCGTCACTGAATAATTTAAGACATTTATTACTATGGCTCAGAAACTAATCAATTTAGAGGTTGTTACTCCGGAGAGAGTTGTTTCTCGCCAGGTTGTTCGGCAAATTACTTTACCAACCACGTCTGGTGAAATTACTGTTTTACCTGATCACATCCCTTTGATTTCGGTACTTAAGCCCGGTGTCATTGAATATAAAAATGAAGACGGCTCGCAAGATGTGATGTCTGTTTCTGGAGGATTTATTGAAGTCATGCGAGATAAGATTGTGATTCTTGCTGATACGGCTGAGAAAGCAGACGAGCTTGATGAGGAGAGAATTAAAGTTGCTCTGGAGAAAGCTGAAAAACTTAAGTCAGAAGCACAATCCATTGACCACGTTGAATTTACAGCGGCTACTATTATGATGGAGAAGGAATTGGCTCGTGGTCGTGCTCTTAGACGTTGGAGAAGAGTAAAGGGTCTCGATCGAGGCTAAGATAAATATAAACTTTTGATAGCAAAAAACCGCCCTAAGAGGCGGTTTTTATTGTTAAAGGGTTAGAGCCAGAGCCAGGCTAAAACAACTAGACCTAGACCAATGCGGTACCAACCAAAGGGAATAAAGTTTCTGGTTTGAATAAATTTTAGAAAAAATTTAACCCCGATAATAGCAGTTATAAAGGACATGACAAAACCAGCTATCCAGATTGTGATCTCCTGAGAAGTAAAGGACGGGGAAGACTTGAGGAGATCGTAGCCGGTAGCGGCGGCCATAGTGGGAATAGCTAGTAAGAAAGAAAACTCTACGATATGACGTCTATTAATGCCTAGGCCCAGTCCACCAATAATAGTTGCTCCGGCCCGTGATACACCCGGCACAACAGCTAAAGACTGAAAGATACCTATTAATAAAGCTTGAACATAAGTAATCTTTATTTGTTCATCTGGTGTTTGAGGTTCGTTTGTTTCAGAAGAGCGGCGACTGTAAAATTTTTCTAAAATAATTATCATCATGCCGCCGACAATTAAAGTTCCGGCAATTATTTCTAAACTATCAAAGAGATAGTTTTTTATTATTCCGTAAAGAGCAAAACCAATAACTGCCGTTGGTATAAAAGCTGTGCCAATTTTCCAGACTAGGTGCCAATTATTCCAGACTTTTTTCCAGTATAAAATAACGATCGCTAAAATTGCTCCGAGTTGAATAGAAATCTCGAAGGTTTTTAGAAAGTCAGAGGAGGGAATTCTAAGCCACTCACCGGCCAAAATTAGATGAGCGGTAGAAGAGATAGGAAGAAACTCTGTTAAGCCTTCGACGATTCCTAGGACTATACCGTGCCAAATTGTCATATTGTTATTATTATAATTATAGTTTACCCCAGATAAAAATTTGAAGAAAGGTGGTCGGGAATAAACTAATATAACAACTAATAAGAATAATCTTGACAACTTTAGCGCTTAGAACTAAAATATTAACATATTAGCAGTCTACATATTTGAGTGCTAATAATAATTAATTTAATGTTAGCAATAATATGAAATTGAAACCCCTATTTAACAATGTTATTGTTAAACCAACTCCTAAGGAGGAGATGACAAAGTCAGGGATTATCTTACCCGATACTATGGATAAAGATAAACCGGAACAAGGTGAGGTAGTAGCCGTTGGCGAAGGCAAGGTTCTAGATAATGGCCAGCTATCAAAGATGGTGGTTAAAGTCGGAGATAAGGTGATGTTTAAGAAATACTCTCCCGACGAGATAAAAGTTGACGGTGAAGAATATTTGGTATTAAGTGAAAGCGATATTATCGCGATTTTAGAATAAGTAATATTATAACCATATGGCGAAACAGATTATTTTTGATGAAAAAGCGCGCTTAGCTCTAAAAAGAGGAGTTGATCAGTTAGCTAACGCGGTAAAAGTTACGCTCGGTCCTAAGGGTCGGAACGTTGTAATCTCTAAGAGCTATGGCTCGCCAATAATTACTAAGGACGGAGTAACGGTGGCCAAAGAAATTGAACTGGAAGATAAGTTTGAAAATGTTGGGGCGGAAATTATTAAAGAGGTTGCTTCTAAAACGAATGATGCGGCTGGCGACGGGACAACAACCGCAACGGTTTTAGCGCAAGCAATTATTAATGTCGGCTTAAAATTGGTGGCCGCCGGAGTGAATCCGATTGAAATTAGAAAAGGCATAGAAAAGAGGGTGGCAGAAATTGTAGCTGAACTTAGAAAGATGTCGAAGCCGATTTCTACTAAAGAAGAAATTGCCCAAGTTGCCTCTATCTCAGCTAACGATAAAGAGATTGGGGAAATAATTGCTGAGGCCATGGAAAGTGTTGGCAAAGAGGGGGTTATCACCGTTGAAGAAGGGCAGTCGTTTGGGATTGAGAAAGAAGTAGTTGAGGGTATGCAGTTTGATAAGGGCTACGTCTCTCCTTATATGATTACTAATCAAGATACTATGAAGGCCGAGATGAATGAGCCTTATATTTTAATTACCG
>CAYUEO010000107.1:0-3600 GCA_964443755.1 uncultured Gammaproteobacteria bacterium
ATTTCACTTTGTCATAGATAGACTCTAAAGGGCACTAATACCCGCCTTCTGGATACAATATGGAGACAATTCTCCGAGCTGTATGGGCAGAGGGTGGATAAAAGGTAACCTAGCCCCCAAAAAATAGAGATATTTACAAACTAAGAGAGTATGTCGGAATGTTGATTTTGGATTTGAAAAATCTCCCAATTATACATTTTTTAATGACGGTAATGACGTAATGACGGCAGAGGTTTTAGGTATTGTATTGCTGATCACGTATGGCCACTGTTTTTAATTGGGGGAACTGACAAATTTTGTGGATTATTTGGAGAATTTATGGTAATTTAAAAATATAACAATAGCCTTAAATAATATGAAATGTGAAAAATGTAGCACAGAAAATGGTGCTGGCGCTAAATTTTGTGGCAAGTGCGGTCAACCGTTAGAAGAAAAATCTTCAAAAAATGGTAAAATCAAGGGTGTTTTTGCCAGCATTATTTCTGTTATTATTTTCTTGTTAGCAATAGGAATAGGCCGTTACTTAACCGAAGGCCTCTTCTCGTCATCAGCTCAGAATATTAAAATTTCCGAAGAAATTAATACTAAAAATGATAATTCATTAAACGATGGTATTTTTATAGACCAAACATCTAAAACGTCATTAATTAGTTCGACTGTTGAGGGGGTAAAATCACAATTGAAGATTCCTAGCCAGCTTGATGATGTGACCACAATAACGGATGTGACAGCACAACCAAATGCTATCCGATATCATTATGTGCTTTCTAATATTGATTCTGATAAAATATCAAAAGATTTTTTAAAAAATTATCTAAGTACTAGTATTTGCGAAAACAATGATACTAAAAATCTTCTTAATATGGATATTAATATGGAGTATTCATATACTGTTAAAGAAACAAACCAAAATTACTTTTTTACTTTTAATAAGGCTGATTGCCAGTAAAAAATATGTTTTGTGCAAATTGCGGAAGCAAAATAGAAGGGAGTTCAAAATTCTGCTACAGTTGTGGAGCTAATATTGATGCTGATTTGTCAATCACCAAAAAAGAAACAAAAACCATACCTTCTGAAAATCCTACATCTGATGAGGAATTATTGTATTATAGTAATGATTGGATCAGAGCAAAATATTTTGCTGTATCTTCATTGCCCTATTTAGACATTTTGGTAACAAAAAAATATTTTTACTTAATTCAATTTCCAAAAACCCATGGTGGTACTTGGGGCTTAATTCTCGGACTATTGTTATTTAATATTTTAGGAGCTGCTATCGGAGCGGCTATTGGCAATTCAAGTGATCGAAAAAATCGTCAAAAATATAGAATGACTTGGTTTGCGGGTGATAAGCTTATATCAACAAATTATAACAATTATTCTTTTGTAAAAATTTCAAGAGATAAACTAAACGCACATCTCTCATTTGCAAAAAATAAATTTATTCTTATTACAGAAGGAGATAAAATAATTAAATTAAAAAAGACAAAAAAGGAATTTACTCAATTTTATCAATTTATAAAATCATATGTTTTGTAAAAAATGTGGAAAAAAATTAACGGATATACAAAAATTTTGTACTTCTTGTGGTGCATCACTATTAGACTATGAAAATAGCAAAAAAACAGAAACCGATTTAAACGAAACAATATTTACCACATATTCTCCGCCGACACATAAAAGTTCGTGGGGCGTTGGGAGAATCATTACGATACTTATAGTGCTTGCGCTTATAGGAATTGGCGCCTATAACAGTCTAGACGAAGATGCAGTCATAAAAAATAATGAGGGGTTATATAGCTTTGATTCGGGAGATAGTGAGGTTGCAATAAATCAATTTCAACAAGCAAGTCAAGCCGCAGTATCTAACGAAAATAAAATAAATACCCTCAAAAATCTTGCTTATGTTTATACTACGGAGGGGCAGAATGAACAAGCGCTAAGCACTTTTAAAGAAGCATTAAATTTAACAAAAGTTAATTCCTTTGACTATTACTTAATTTCTGGAGAAATTGCTTTATTAGAATATAAACCACATTCAGCAATTTTAAGCTTTAACAAGGCGTACGAGCTTAATCCAGCTGATTTCCAAATAAATAATACCCTCGCTTTATTTTATATAGACCTTGAAGAAATTGCGCCTCAATATGTAGATTATCCTAAAGCATTGGCTTATGCAAAAAAGGCATACGAATATGATTCTGAAAAATCTGAAGCTTCTAAACAAAATTTAGCAATAGCATATTATTTTAATGATAATTTTGATCAAGCAATTTCTTTGATGTCTACAACAAATCTTACCCAACATCCATATGTCGCTCTTTGGTTAGGAATGTCTTATCTAGCAAAAGAAGATGAAATAAATGCTCGAATTAATTTTCAAAAAGCTATAAAAGGTGGTGCAGAAGTTCCACAAGAAATAACGGATTATTTAAATTCTAACTAAAGTAATATGTTTTGCGAAAAATGTGGAAACAAATTAAAGGAAAATCATAAGTTTTGCACCGAATGTGGCCATTTAAATCTAGATAAACAAGAATTAAAACCAATAATTACAAATACATTAGAACAAAAGTGGTGGTTTCGTTTTGCAAAAGTTTTTTATATATTTTTATACACACCTTTACCGTTTGCTATATTTGGCGTTTGGTTAACAAACGATCCATATTCTTATTATAGTTCTTATTCTAATCAATATTATAGCCACGGTTCATATAGTGAAGCTTTTTGGTATTCATTACTTACCTTGGTTGTCTGGGTTGTAATTTTACGACTAATAAAAATTACTTTTCTTTACATAGCTTTTGGAAAAAAACCACAATGGAAAAAAGAATTTAAAAAAATTTTCTAAATTATGATTATTTTCGGCTGGGGACACCAGACAATAAAAAACATCGGTCCAACATTTAAAAATTATTGTAGTCATTGCAACAATGAAGACTACTGGACGCTTACGAAGTACACAACTTGGTTTACTTTGTTTTTTATTCCGGTCATCCCTTATTCAATTAAATATTTTTTAAGTTGCCCAGTTTGTCAGTATGGCATAACTCTCGATAGTAACCAATTAGAGCAAATTAAACCAATTGCAGAAGCAAATCAATTATTAATTGACGGAAAAATAACAGAAATAGAATATACAAACAAAGTCGAACAATTAGGTAACAGATCATCTTCAGTTGAGGGCAAAGTTATCGAGCAAAAGCCAACAAGTGACATGAGCGAGACGAATAAATTTTGCTCTGAGTGTGGAACTGTAATAATAGAAGATACAAAATTTTGCGGTAATTGTGGAACAAAAATTTCTAACTAAAAATTATGTTTTGTGTAAACTGCGGAAACGAAATGAAAGAAGGCTCAAAATACTGTACTAAGTGCGGTAGTGAATTTTCGCATGACAAAAAAATTAAAGCCAAACCAAAATTGTTTACAAAAAGAAAAATACTTTATATTTTCGGCGGATTATCTCTTATTATTATCTGTATATATTTTTTAATTTCATTTTTTAACACATCAAATAGTAATAATTATGATGTGGCATCCTCTGTTGTAAATATTTATTGTGAAGGCGAGGATGATGAAGAAACTACTGGCGGATCG
>CAYUEO010000108.1:0-3563 GCA_964443755.1 uncultured Gammaproteobacteria bacterium
ACGGTGTGATTAATGAAGCGTTGATTTTAAAACTTCACGGTATATTAATGAATGGTGTTAGGCCAGATGCCGGTTTGTATCGTCAGCAGGCTGTCAGAATCACTGGTGTTAATTTACCAACCGCTAATTATATTCGAATTCCCGATTTTATTCCTGAAGTAATGGCCAAAGCGATTAAAAAAACAAATGACATAATTGCGACTTCCGCTAGTACGCATAGCCGATTTGAACAAATTCATCCTTTCTCTGATGGTAACGGTCGGGTTGGTCGGCTACTTATGAATGCTATGTTTTTAAAAGCAAATCTCGCCCCGGCTATTATTAGACAGGAACAAAAACAACTCTATTATACTTATCTGTATAAAGCTCAAACTAAAGATGATCAGAGTCAATTGGAAAATTTTTTAATAGACGCGGCTAGGGACGGGTTTAGTATCTTAGAACGGTTGAACGTTAGATAAATAAATAAACTCTAGGTCAAATAAAAAACCCGTAGATATAAATCCTACGGGTTTTTTGGTTATGCTATTTAAGCAGAACCATTTTTTTGAACTCTTTTTTTTCTCCGGAGCTCAAGGAGTAGAAGTAAGTTCCGCTGGCAAAATTTTGCCCGTCGAATTTTACTTCATGTGTTCCGGCGCCCAGGAACTCATTTACTAGAGTAGCTACTTCTCGGCCTATTAGGTCATAGACTTTTAAAGTAACATTCTCAGGAGTATAATTTGAGAACCTGATTGAGGTTGAAGGGTTGAATGGATTGGGGTAGTTTTGGCTTAGACTGAAACTTTGAGGAGTCTCATTGATAGTCTCAACGCTCGTTACACCAGGAATGGCGTAGACTTGAACAAATCCTCCGTTAGATTGTCCCCAAAGGAAAAGATGATTATTCTTTCCCCAGAGGCCACCTTTAATATCTCCACGTCTTTCAATTATTGTCGACCAGAGACTATCTCCGTTTTCATCAAAAGCGATAGATAGCGGCCAGCGGTTGTTACGATCAATGTTGAATGTATCAAGTCCAGGCTTAGTGGCGGAACCGGTGATGATGAAACCGCCAGGTTTGTTAGCAACTATACCATTTGCCCAGGCGTCAACAGGAATATCGGCTGGATACCAAGGTATTAACCAAGTATTTTTCCATAGAATAGTCCCAGTCTCATTATCAAGCTCGCCGTAGGTCCAGCCCAATTTAACCCCACCTTCATTACCATAGGGAACATGATCTGTAACGGAGAAATAGATTCGTCCATTTGAGAAGGTAATTCCTGGTGTCAAAACATCTGGTATTTGTGTTCTCCAGATCAGTTCTTGACCATTATACTTCAGAAAGTCAACGGCGGAGTTAGTGTTTATTCCAACACCGTCTTGTCGTAATGAAGTAATATAAAATTCTCCATTATTACCTTCCCAGAATCCACCAGGTTTTCCGATGTAAGCGCTATCAATGAGTTCAACTAAGTCGAGATTGCTGTTATAGATATAAGCCGCTTCGTGGGCCGTGGTACTTATGGAGGGGAGTAATATTATATTATCTCCCTTAACATATATTTTCCCCCAGCCGTTTCTTGGTAGGTGTATGGTTTTAATTATCGTTCCGGAAAAGCTAATTTTTCTTAATGAGTCGGCGTATAGAGCATAAATATACTCATTAAACACAGTCGCATAAACAGCCCCATAGCTTGCGCCTTGATTAACTGTTAGAATCCATGCGATTTCACCATTAGGTTTAGTCATCTGAATTTGGGAAGAGTTTTCGCTTGATCCTGACATAACAATGTTGTCTTCATTGTCTATGCTAGCGGATAATACTAATGGGCTAGATAGAGCCATGAATTCATTGTTAAATAATGGATTAATTTGACCAAATGTCATGCAAGAAAAAAGGATGAACAAAATTAACAAATTTAAGGCTTTCATTTCGGCCTCCTATTTTTATTTTTAAATTACTATTTTAATATTTACATTTTACTATTTTTTCACTTAAATGTCAAGTACTTGGTAAATATTAGCTATTTAAAGTGATTATAGTGTATAATATATTTATAAAATAAATATATGAAAAAAATTACTATTTGGATTTTGGTCGGTGTTAGCTTAGTTGTGTTAGCAACAGCTACCGTAGTTTATTTGGTTTATGGTCGGGACGGAGAGAATCTTCAAAACGAAGTATCTCAAAAGATATCTGCTGAAGAAGCGGCTCCTGTCTCAGAAGTAAGCGATGAGACTTTTACTAATAGTGATGGTCAAGAATGGCGTATACCGGAAACGGTGGAATTTAGTGTTTCCAGTGGTCAAACTGATGAAATGAAATTTTGGTCCGGTAAAATTGATCCGTTAAAAGTTTTTCCGGGAGATACCCAAAATATGACCATAGTTGTTAGCTCCAAGACAGCTATTGTTAGTGTCCAGGCTGACATCGAAACGGATAATGGCCGACAGTTAGTTAATCTAAGTCTGACCGGCAAAGAAGAAGAGAACGAAATTTCAAAAGAAGTTTGGGAAGGGTCTTGGCTAGTTAATGATACGAGTGTTCGTGACTACGAAACTATTTTTACGGCTACCGATTCGGTTGGCAATAAAAAGGAACTAGTTCTGGCCTGGAGCGATCCTTGTGAATTAGCTGATGGCAAAGAACTTCCCTACTCAGGCAATAACACTATTGCTTACAATTGCACTATTTCGTCAACTTATGGCTTAGACGAAGGTAATCTTACTATTCCATTAGGTGTTCAGGTCACTGTATTGGGCTCCTCCGAGTCCCCGGCCACCCTAGCCTTTAATCCTGGTAAGTCTTTAACCCTTCAAGGAGAAATTAATATAGGCAACTACGCCCAAATGAAGAAGACATATCTGTGGGTCAAGGATGCCGACGGTGATGGTTATACAACCAGCTTACTTTCTGATCGAGTGTTTAGCGATAGCCCAACTACTCCGCCAATTGCTGGATATAGGCGTCAAAAAGATATGGTTAATACATATTCTGGCAACTTACTAATGACTGACTGTTACGATAGTAACGCTAACGCTAAACCGGGTCAGGCTAACTGGTGGTCTAGCGCCAGTGGTGGGAGTCCGGTCGGCGATTATGATTGTTCTGGAACCACCGAATATGCCTGGGCACAAAATCTTGGTTATGCTAGTTATACCTCGGAGCAAACAGTAGCGAGTTTTACGTCTGTACCTTCTCATATTTGTAATGCTAGTATTTATGATTTTCATGCTACTGCTTGTGGCACCACCTTGACGACTGGTAGTAAGTTTTATATAGACGGAGCCGATGTGTATTGTGCCAGTGCCTATGCGGCGGGTGACTTGAGATATTGGACTCAGGACGCTGTCATATCGGTTTGTAAATAATTTATTTGTCGTGTTATTTTAAGTTATGAAGATCGTTCATTTTCTTAGAGACCACAAAAAAACAGGTTTAATCTGTTTTTTTGTTTTATTATATGGGTTTCTTTTATTAGGGAAATTTTATTCGCTTATTTCTCTTGATGAGATTTTGCCTGGTAACGATACGCTCGGTCATTTTTGGGCCTGGCGCGAATTTCACGAGGCTATGT
>CAYUEO010000109.1:0-1106 GCA_964443755.1 uncultured Gammaproteobacteria bacterium
CATAATCCAACTTAAAGCCGCCATCAAAATCATTATGTATTTCTGCTAATTGCTTAAAACTCATTTTTTCTTTAATATTATTTGTTTCTATTAGTTTGGAATCTGAATCTCTGGCTCGCATGTTTTGGTCTAATTGCACCCATAAATAAGTTAATTTATCGGGTGAATTATTTTTGTAGGTAATGGTTTCTTTTCCTTCTATTTTTTGCTTTTTATCATCTAAAACAACATCAATAACGTAATCAGCCTTTTGCTGATAATAAGCATGACCAGGAGCTCCTGAGGCAGTTCTGTAAATTGTTGGTGTTGCAAATTCTTCGTGTAATTGTTTGAATTTATTGGTGTTGTATTGTGCAAAAACTTGTCCTAGTTGAAGTAAAACAAGGGTAATAATTAATTTTTTCATTTAGTGTTTATTAATTAATAATTGTGTGTGTTTCTTTTGTTTTTTCATTGTTGAGCCTAAAATTAAATCGTTGCTCTCCAACAGTTAGGTAAACAATGTTTATGTGTTCTTTAAAATAGTTATTGAGCAAGGTATTTTTAATTTCTACGGTTGAAAAATTATCAATTGATTCTGTTTCAATGTAACAATAAATGAAATCATCATTGTTTACTTCCTTACCTATTAACTTGTAGAGAAGGTTATTTTCATCAGTTTTAATTTCAAAATGTTGATTAATGTATTGATAAATAAAATCATTTGCTTTCTCTAGTTCCTTTTCTGTGCCAAGAAACATATTGGGAAACCCTTCTTTTTCTAAAGCATATTCTAAATCATGCCCAATGAATTTAAGTGAAATTTCCATTTTTTTGTTAGAACTATTGTATGCTATTTCAGTAATGGTTACATAATAGTTATGAGGCACAAAACTCAGTGTCAACAATAGTAAAAAAATAATTAATGTTTTTCTTAACATCATAAAAAAAAGAGGTGCAAATTTAGACATTTGATAACTTTAAAAGAAAATTATGAGCTATAAAAACCACAATAATTTGTATTTACTATTTTTAGGAATCAAAAATTATGATGCTTTTTATTGAATATATAATACCAATTATACAAAATATATAGTACTATACCCCAATCAGTAAAAAGGCTACGA
>CAYUEO010000109.1:1206-3483 GCA_964443755.1 uncultured Gammaproteobacteria bacterium
TCAACCACTCGCTCGGCTGTGCCGAGTGAATAATATTAGAGTTTGCTTTTAGCAAATTTCCTTCTGTCCGTAATTTTGTTTAACCTCTCGGATATTTTCCACCCAGCCCAACATTGTATTTGGTGGACACTTTATAGCCTATCTTAAAAAAAGATGTAGAATCTTAGTTGGTGTTTAAAAATAGATTTGCTTTCAATGATTAAAATTTTATACCTTTGCTATACATATTTAAAAATCAAATCAATGAAACTCATTAGAATTCTTGCCTTTTTAATTCCTATTTTGTGCTTTACTAATTATCATTCATACGCTCAAACAACAAACAATCAAGAAGTTAAAACCACCATTTATTACTATAGTTTTTCGGGTGAATTATCATCAACAACACTTAGTGAAATAGAAACAGAAGCAAAGCAACTTACTAATGTTGATGAAGTTAAGGTTAAATACAAAGAAGAAAATAAACTTGGTCAACTTATCGTGATTGTTAAAGAAAAAAGCAGAAGTTCTGAAGGAGATGTTCTGTTTCAACCCACTGATTTAAAAAAACTTTTATCAAAAAACAACCTTAGTCCTAATGAATTAAACCTTGAAATATTAAAAAATTAGTTGATATTATCCATAATGACTAATCAACTTAAATGTAAATCAAGCTATTTATTAAAAAAATCATTTTATTTAAATCACATTCAACCTATTTAGTATGAGAATATTACTTTCACTTATTTTACTTATCAGTTTTGGAATTGGTTATAGCCAATCCGACAACTGTTCTTCAGCTACGCTTATTTCTGTTACGGCAAACTGTTCGAGTCCTACAAATGGAACAACAACAGGAGCTACACTTTCAATTTCTGGTTGTGTGGGTACTGCCGATGATGATGTATGGTATCAATTTGTTGCAACAGCCACCTCCCATCAAATAACTGTTGTTCCTAGTGCTTCAATGGATCCTGTGGTACAATTATTTTCAGGAATTTGTTCTTCATTAGCAACAATATCATGCATGGATGCAACTTTTACTGGTCAAAATGAGGTAATTAACGCTACAGGATTAACCATAGGAAACACCTATCGACTAAGAGTTTACCACTATGGAGTTGGTTCTGGTTCAGGTAATTTTACCATTTGCGTAACCAACCCTCCTCCAGCACCAAGCAATAATAATTGTGCGGGAGCAACAAATCTATTAATTAATACTACTTGTATAAATACGGCAGCAACATCCGTAGGAGCAACACAATCTATGCCCGGATGTGCTGGGAATGCTGATGATGATGTTTGGTTTAGTTTCACAGCTGTAAATACTACCGCAACGATAACCGTTAACCCATCTTCATTTATGGATCCTGTGTTACAACTTTTCACTGGTACTTGTGGTTTATTAAATTCCATTCAATGTGAAGACGCAGGATTTATGAATGGAAACGAAGTAATTAATGCCATTGGATTAAACCCAGGTACAACTTACTATATTCGTGTATATGATTATTATGGTGGTGGAGGTTATCCTTTTGACATTTGTATAACAGGACCAGCATCGTCAACCATTCCAACAAACGATGAGCCTTGCAACGCAATTGCACTACCTACTGTTACTTCCAATTGTAACTTCTTACAATTTTCTACAGTTGGAGCGACAGCTTCAATGGGAGCTCCAACCCCATCTGCTTGTGTTGGAGGCTCAGCTCCTCAACAAGGAGGTTTTGGTGCTGGAAGTGCTGATGTTTGGTTTAGTGTTGTTGCTCCGGCAAATGGTCAACTAGCAATTACTATGCAACCAAATTTTGGTATTAATGATGGAGTTATGGCGTTGTATAGCGGTACTTGTGGAGCTTTAACCCAAATTGCTTGTTCGGATGACAATAATTATCCTGGAACAACAAACGATTTTAAACCTTATATTTCACTAACTGGATTAACTCCTGGAGCAACGTATTACATTCGTTATTGGGGTTTTGGAACAACCACAGGAAATTTTGGTTTTTGTGTTTCCTCTCCAACCAATGATTTTTGTGCCACTGCATTATATATTTGTGATTTGAATGGATATAGTGGTTCAACAAGTGCGGCATACACACCCGACAGACCTTGTAATATGAGAGGAAATGCCGAACAAAACAATCCTCCAACCTATACTTATACGCCAGGAACAAACACAGGAGGTATTTTTGGTCAAGGCGGTTCTTGGGGAACGGGTTCTCCAGCTTTTGACGTGAGAATTGATAACAACTCTTGGATAAAATTTACTGCAGGCAACACAACAGCGATTCTAAA
>CAYUEO010000110.1:0-3469 GCA_964443755.1 uncultured Gammaproteobacteria bacterium
ATGGAACTTAGACCACCAAGACGGAAGAGAAAAAGCCTACTGTTGTTTTTATTCCAATGCTCAGGATTTTGCCCGAATTGGTCAGTTGTTTCTAAACAAAGGCAAATGGAACGGACAAACCATTGTTACCGAAAAATATATTAATGATGCTACAACACTTACCTATCAATTAAAAGATGATAATGGAAAAATAGTTGATTTTTATGGCTATCATCTTTGGGCAGCCTATTACAAAAGCATGAATGTATTTTATGCTCGTGGCATAAAAGGACAATATATTATTTTCATTCCCCAAAAACAATTGGTAATTGTTCGTTTGGGACACGAAAGAGGAAAAAATTTACCCAATTATCATCCTCAAGAATTTTTTACGTATATTGATTTTGCCTTAGAGCAGTAAGTTAAAATTTTTGTAATGAAAAAGGTTTACTAAATTTATGCCTGATTTAAAAATAATTGAAACCACAAGCGGGATGCTTACTGCAGCGGGAAGGGCTACTTTGTTTCGCATATATACTATTGGCAATAATTTAAAAAATGATAAAAAGCACTACAAACAAACTTTTTTTGACAAACATAATTTTTGTTTGTTCTTGCTCTAATTGCAGACAAATTTTGGACTGAATTAGGACTTACGGATTCGGAAAATATATATTTCGCTTTAGTCGGATTTATAATTTTTGGAATTAGTGCGAGCGGTGTTTTTGTTGGATTTAAAGAACGTAAAGAAAAAGAAAATAAACCTCTGATTGGATTAATTGGAAACTCAATTCTCACTTTATTTTTCTTAATTATATTTTTTTATGTTGCCCTGACAATGGAAATATAATTGAAAAAAATAATAAATGAATTTTATGCCAACTCACCGCTGTCACTAGTTTAACGAAGAGTAACTCGTAATAATTTTACCACGAGTTAAAAACTCGCAGTAGCAAATGGGTCTTCAGCTTAGTGTTTACAGGGGGATTGATGTTCCAAATTGGAATATCGAAAACAATAAATAAAAAACTAATTTTGTGAGGTGGTCGCAAAATGCGACCACCTCTAAATCTTCTGAAAATATGGCTAAAAAAAACAAAACCAATACAAATGAATTTTGAACAACTAGTACAAGCCATTAGCGAAACACATCATTACTTACAGCAAAAAGCCGTATCAGCCGTTAATCAATCATTAACAATGCGTAATTGGTTGATTGGACTCTATGTTGTAGAATACGAACAAAAAGGAAAAGACCGAGCACAATATGGAGGAAAATTATTAGCATCCATAGCAGAAATTTTGAAACAAAAAGGCATGAAAGGCTTAGCAGAAAGAAATTTGGCTCATTGCAGATTATTTTATCAAGTATATCCTCAAGTTGGTCACTCACTGCATGACGAATTTTTACCAAAACCAATTTTGCAGTTGCTGACTGCAAAATCAGAAAATAAAGAAAAATCAACACCCATAGAAGTTACAACAGAACTGCTTATTAATAGATTATCTTTTACCCATATAGTAGAACTCATAAAAGAGGAAGAAGACATAAAGCGGACATTTTATGAAATACAGGCAATTAAAGGCAACTGGTCGGTTAAAGAATTACAAAGACAGATGGGGAGCTTGTTATATGAACGAACAGGATTATCGAAGAACAAAGATAAACTGATAGAGTTAACCAACGACAAAGCATTACAATTAACCCCACAAAACATAATTAGAGACCCCTATATTTTTGAGTTCCTTGGATTAAAAGAGCAAGAAGTTTTACAGGAAAGTGAACTAGAAGAAAAACTACTCGGTCATTTACAACAATTTTTATTAGAGTTAGGCAAAGGTTTCTGCTTTGAGTATCGTCAAAAACGCATACTGATTGATGATGATTATTATCGTATCGATTTAGTTTTTTACCACCGAATACTTAAATGTCATATACTGATTGACTTAAAAACAGGAAAGTTTAATCATGCAGATGCAGGGCAAATGACGGCATATTTAAACTATTACAAAGAACACGAAAAAATGGAAAACGACAATCCTCCTATTGGTATTATTTTGTGTACCAATAAAGGGCAATCATTGGTGAAATATGCAACAACAGCAGAAAATCAATTGTTCGTATCGAAATACAAATTAGCATTACCAAGTGAAAAAGAGTTAGCAAAATTTATTGAAGAAGGCCAGAAAAAATTTCAATAGAGTTTGCTTTTAGCAAATTTCATGGTTCTTCAACTAAGTTTTGCGAGGGCAATGAGGGATGTTACTTAGGTCGAGCAAAAACAATACAAAACAGTAAGTTAAAAATTATGCAACAAATAAAAGTTAAAGATTTAGGATTAATCGACTACAAAGAAGCGTGGGATTTTCAAGAACAACTTTTTAAGGAAACCATAGATATTAAAATTCAAAACAGAAAAGACGATACCAACATTCCCACTCAGCACCATTTACTTTTTTGCGAACATCCACACGTTTATACACTTGGAAAAAGTGGAAAAGAAGCTCATCTGTTGCTTTCGGAAGCCATGCTAAAACAAAAAGGTGCAACTTATTACAAAATTAATCGTGGTGGCGATATTACCTACCATGGTCCTGGACAAATTGTTGGCTACCCCATTTTAGATTTAGACCTGTTTTTTACAGACATTCACAAATACCTGCGTTTTTTGGAAGAAATAATTATCAGAACTTTAGCCGAATTCGGTATAGCAGCAGGAAGATATGAGGGCTACACAGGTGTTTGGTTAGATGCTGACGACCCAAGAAAAGCACGAAAAATTTGTGCTATGGGCGTTCGTTGCAGCAGATGGGTTACCATGCACGGTTTTGCTTTTAATGTTAATGCTGATTTGTCTTATTTTGGAAATATTATTCCTTGTGGAATTGATGATAAACAAGTTACTTCCTTACAAAAAGAATTAGGCAGAGAAGTAAACATGGAAGAAGTAAAAGAAAAACTAAAAAAGCCTTCACAGCACTTGGGCTGGAAGGCTTTGGCTCAACATTCATTACCGAGGAACTTCTTCGTTCCTCCTTCAATTTAATTAATGGATGTCGTCTTTGTTATCATCTTTTAAGGCATTCTTAGCTCCGCCCACATTGTCTTGGACTTTGCCCTTTGTTTTTTGAGCGGTGCCTTTGGCCTGCATCTCGTTATCGTTAAGCATTTCGCCGGCTTTTTCGCGGATGCTTCCTGCAGCCTTATTGGTTTTACCTTCTACTTTGTCTTGATTTCCTGTGTTGCCCATAAATCCTCCTTCGGATTAGCTCGCCAGAATGAACTCGCGAGCGGTTCGTGTTTCAATGAAGCTAGATTACTCCAGCACAAACCAAGAAGAGGAGTGGCAAAAAGGCTTCGGTATATAACTACATGAATAAGGGGTTATTCTTTAAGATATCAGCAATCTGGCTACAAATAAGCGGGCACACAAACTAGATCGGTAGAGTTTTATACCCCTTGAACCTGGACATGCCCCACCACTTCGCC
>CAYUEO010000111.1:0-3461 GCA_964443755.1 uncultured Gammaproteobacteria bacterium
AGGAAATGTCGGCATAGGAGGCACGGCTCCAGCAACATCTCCGTATCTGTTTGTAGGTTCTACAGGGAATGTAGGTATTGGGACAACCAATCCAACCAGAAAGCTCTCCGTGTCGGGTAACTCATCTTTCTCAGATGTTATTCAACTTCGTAGCAATGCATCAATTAAGGAGTATACTAACTTAGCAAATTATACTAACGGAACTTCTGCTGCGGCCGGAGCTTTTGTTATTCAAACAAATGTTCCTATTTCCAGCAATACTATGACTCGGACTGTCATAGAAGGTTATTTCTATAACGGCACCGGACCGTTTAAGGTGGAAATTGGTAGTTATTTTAACACCACTTTTGCAAATAGAGGTTACATAAATTTAGGCAAAAATAGGTTGAATGTCAGATTAGCAAGGAACATTGCCACCGGAAATGCGGCTATCATTTTAGGAGACGAGGGCTCAACTTATCCCTATCCTAAGCTATCGGCCACTTATTTCTTGGCCGCTCATTCAACTCTCAACGATAATTACGGAGATAATTGGACAATATCTCAAGTCACTAGTTTAGCGGCCTATGATTTGGTTACATCTGTTCCTGATGCTTCTCTTATAGGGACCGGAAGCTCCGGTCAAACACTCCGTAACGATGGTTCCGGCTGGGTTGCTAACTCTACAATTTTTAATAATGGAACTAACGTCGGCATTGGCATAACTGCGCCAACCACAAAGCTATACGTAAATGGTGGAACAGGTAACGCTATTTCTGCGGGCGGGGGACATGTTGCAGGTTTAAATTCTACACCTACTAATTCTGATCATGCCGTGCCTCTGGGTTATCTGCAAAGTAACTACACAGTTTCTGGGTCAGGGATGATTAATAGAGGTTCTGTAGCTGAAGCTTCTATTGATACTGCTATACTGAGCGGATATTATACCGTTAGTAAAACGGGATATAGCAGTGGTCTGCTTACTTTTAATCCGTCAGGAAGTCTGGGTCCATTCCAAATGGATGCTAATTATTATGGAATGTTGCGGTGGAGAAATAAAACAGATAGCACAACATGGCAGTCGTGGAGAACTATCTTAAATGACGGAGGGACCACTCTTACAAATAATTATATTTCTAAAACAATCAATGGAACATATGGTAAGTTAGGTAATTCTATTATTTATGATAACGGCACTAACGTTGGCATTGGTCTCACTAATCCTGTCACACAGATGCATATACACGGGTCATCTCCGATATTAACTTTTTCAAATGCTACCTCAGTCGCTGGGACCGTCCTAGGCAAGATTATCGGTAGAAACACAGAATATGGTTTTAGCGGTCCGGCCATATCTTTTAATATAGAAAGTAATTGGAGCGGCGGTTCCTATCCTACGAACATGACATTTATGACTAGCACCGGCTATAGCGCAACGGAGAGAATGCGTATTACTGGTGCCGGTAACATCGGCATAGGAACTGTTACTCCTAATCAGAAACTCCAAGTTGCTGGTTCAGTCTCAGCTACCTCATTTGTTGGCCCATTATCAGGCAACGCTACAACAGCAACTGCTTTAGCGGCTAATGGCGCTAATTGTACTGCAGGATCATATCCGTTAGGTGTGAGCGCTACTGGCGACGCTGAGAGTTGTACAAGTATTCCTGCTGGTCATACCGGCACGGGAACGGCTAATTATTTGACTAAGTGGACAGGTGCAAGCTCTCAAGGTAACGGCATAGTTTATGATAACGGCACTAACGTCGGGATTGGAATTACTAACCCAGGCTCTAAACTTCAGGTTATCGGCAAGACTCAAATTACTGATGCGGTCGCTGGTGCGGATACCCAAGCCTACGCTACTTTCGGGATTACAAGAGAAGCTAGTACAAGCGCGTTATCTTATATTGCTATGACTAGAGCTGGTAACTCTGTTAAGGCAATGGGTATAGATGGCTCTAATAATTGGGTTTTCGGTTCGCCGACAGTAAATACTCAAATTATAACTCCTTGGCTTACTATAAATACTTCCGGCAACGTCGGAATTGGAACAACTGCTCCAGGCTCCTATAAATTAAATGTTCTTGGAAATACCTATTTGAATGGAACTGTAATCGCGACTGGTGCTGTTGCTGCTAATGCGGGCTTAACTCAAGATGGGAACGTAGTATTAAATGGTAATGATACTTGGCTAAGAACAACCGGCTCAACTGGTTGGTATAGTTCTAGTTATGGTGGCGGCTGGTATATGACGGATACTACTTGGATTAGAAATTATAATAATAAGGCTATTTATTTTAATGGTAATGGAACTACTACTGCCACATTTATGTCTGGCAACGTCGGCATCGCTACTACCGCTCCTTCTCAAAAATTACACGTAGTTGGAAATATTAAAACCTCCGGTGACATAATTGTTGATGGTAATTATGGCTTGGGCTTAGTTGGTTTATATTCAGCCACAAGATATCAAAATGTTTTTGCCATGGGAGCTTCTTATCGCTTAGCTGCAAATGGAACTACTCCGGGTAATCTATACGGAATCGCCTGGACACATTCCAATATTGTCGGACAATCAAAGTCTGGGCTTGCTCATCAGGCCCTATTTATGACTAACGGTGTTACGCAGACTGCTATTGGAACTGGTATTTGGACTTTGGGTGGATATACTCAAACAGGGGCAAGTCTTAATTCTTTTAGCGGCAACGTCGGTATTGGCTTAACTAATCCAAGCACGAAGTTAGAAGTATTAGGCACATTAACAGTTAGTACGGTGGCCGGGAATGGTTTAGGGGTAGTTAAGGCTGGTACCGTCGATCCTCCTTATACTATAGAGGGTGCTAAATATGCTACTTACTTACCAAGCATGACCGGGGTCAAAGAAGAAACGACTGGAACTACTAAGCTAGTTAGGGGCGGGAAGAGCGGTCTATATCAGCAGCGCCTGGATATGTTGGATGCGGCTCCGGGAAGTGACTTATGGCTCTTTTCTAGGGTTACGGATATTAAGAATAAGGGTCTTAATGATCTGACCGTTTTACTCAGTCCACATTTTGAGGGAACGATTTGGTATGAGAAGGATGAGGTGCGTGGAGCTATTACTATTTATGCTCGTCCGAATGGCCAAAACATTATTCCGGAAGTTTCCTACCGTCTGACCGCTCCGCGCTTTGATGAGGGAGAGTTCAAAAACCGCCGGTCGGATGATGATCCAGTCGAAGGGTTTAATCTTGATAAGCTGATAAAGTAAGTCTGATTTTCTAAAAAATACCATTAAACTCTAGGTCAAATAAAAAACCCGTAGATATAAATCCTACGGGTTTTTTGGTTAAGTTTAGTTTACCTCTAACTTTATAAAGTTAGGTGGTTTTTGACTAACTTTATAAAGTTTGTTAAGATTGATTTGTAAGCAAAAAATACTATGAACACAAAACAAAAACTAGAAATAATTCAAAAAAGACTTGGATTGACTCAGACTAAGT
>CAYUEO010000112.1:0-3453 GCA_964443755.1 uncultured Gammaproteobacteria bacterium
ATATGCGTAAATAGTTGGTATATACCTTTTCCATTTTTTTTAAATAAACAGGGCTATCAACTTGGTTTTTAATAAGTGAGGCCACTTTTACTTCTTCTATCAACCGTAGTTTCTTTTTAGTTAAACCACCACTCATTCTTGTAGTATTGGCATGAGCTCTAAAATAATTCAGGCTATCTTTAATATAAGTAATATTGGTGTTGGGCAATAGGTTCATCCAAAACCACCAATCTCCAGCCATTTTAAATGTTATAGGAAAAGCAGTAGCTAAATTTTTCCTAAAAACAACTGCACTGGCATTAGGTATGGTACATTTATAAAAAAGGTAGTTTTTACATTCGTGTAAACCTTTGTTGGTATAGTTGGCTAACCACCTTTTTTTATCTAAATCATCCGTCCATTGGGTATTGATGTATAGTTCTTGGCTGTTTTCGTCAACCACTACACTTTGGCAGTAGGCTAATCCAATTTCTTTATTAGTTAGTAAAGGTTGAGCAACTTGTTCTAAAAAGTTAGGAGCAGCATAATCATCACTTTCGGCTATCCATATTAATTCTCCTTTGGCTAATTCAACTCCTTTTTGCCATTGTTTAAAAGGGCTGCCACTGTTTTGGGTATTTACAAGTAAATGGGCTGTCTTTGGATGGTTTTTATAGGCAGTTAAAATTTCTATGCTATTATCGGTTGAGGCATCATCTAATAAGATGACTTCAAAATGGAGGTAAGTTTGATTATAAACACTCTCTAAGCGTTTTTCTAAAAACAATGCGTGGTTATAGTTGGGAATGATAATGCTTATTAAGGGGTTCATTTATTTTTTAATAATATTCTAAAAGGTTTTAAAAGTAGTTTACCCAATTTATACTCTAAAGAATTTTGTAGATGAAAAGCCTTTCTTGCCTCCATTTGTGAAGTTCTTACAGCTTTTACTACACTTAATTCTTTTTTGTTGAGCATATAATTTAAAATAATATCGTAATTTTTATTGGTATCATTAATCATAGAGTTACCTCTAACTCTGTAATCAAACGTAACTTCTTTAAAGTGATAAAACTTTCCACCTTGTAATGCACAACGTAACCAAAAATCCCAATCTTCGTAGCCCATTACCGGCATACGTTCATCATAACCGTTTACTTTGTTCCAAATAGATTTACGATAAACCGCACAAGCATCAATGTAGTTTTTGTTACAGAGCAGTGGAAAATCAAAATCAGGTACATTTACCAATTTGTTATCTTCATCAAAATGCTGTTTGTTACCGTAAACTACATCAATATCTGGATGGGTTTCTAGTATCTTTATGCTTTCAGTAATGTAAGGGTGTCTAATTTTATTATCCGCATCTAAAGGTAAAATGTAGTCGGCTTTTGCCAATTTTATCCCGTTGTTTCTAGCTTTTGCTAAACCTTGATTTTCCTGATTCAATACATAAAAACCTTGTTGTTCGATTTTTTTTAAAAGTTCAAGGGTTGGGATATCTGAAGAACCATCATTTATAATTATAATCTCATAATCGTTTTTGTTAGGATAGGAGCTAACACTATCAAATGTTTCTTGCAAGTAGGCTCCCATGTTATAGCACGGGATTATAATTGATATTTTAGGTGTTATAGCTTGCATAAATTAAATTTCAATTTAATTTTATTTAATAAAACAATCACTCTCTAATCGTTTTTTTTAAACAATTCATGGTTATAGTTAGTAATAATAATGAAATTAATGGGTTCATTTATTTGTTTGTAATAATCTAAAGGGTTTAAAAAGTAGTTTCCCAATTCGGTATTCCATAGAATTTCTAAGGTGTTTGGCATTATTGGCTTTTAAATATGACTCTTTTACTTGTTTCACAATAGAAAGTTCTTTTTTATTCATCATATAATTAAGTATGATATCATAATTATGATACGTTTCAGTAATCATAGATTTTTTTCGCACTCTGTAATCAAAAGTTACTTCATTTAAGTGATGAAACCTTGCTCCTTGCAAAGCTACACGCAACCAAAACTCCCAATCTTCAAATCCCATTAACATATGTTCATCATAACCGTTTACTTTCTCCCAAATAGATTTTCGATATACAGCACAGGCATCAATAAAATTTTCACAACATAATATTGGAAAATAAAAATCTTTTGTAATCATTATTCTATCTTCTTCTTCAAAACGATAATGATTTCCATAAACAATATCTATACTTGGTTCATTATGAAACAATTTTATACTTTTACTAATGTAGTTGTGCCTAATTTTATTATCTGCATCTAAAGGTAGAATATACTCTCCTTTAGCCAATTTTATTCCATTATTTCGTGCTTTACTCAGTCCCATATTTACTTGGTTTAGCACAAAAAAACCTTGTTCTTCCAAATTTTTTAACAATTCGATTGTGTATTGGTCTGTAGAACCATCATTTACAATAATGATTTCATAATCATCAGGGTTGGGGTAGGAGGTAACACTGTCTAGTGTCTCTTGTAAGTATGCCCCCATATTATAACAAGGTATAATAATAGATATTTTTGGTGTCATTTTAGTTGGTATTTTAAGCCTAATATAATACGATTAAATACAACTAATAGTTTGTTATTGTTATATTTTAAATGGCTAATTTTTTTTATAAAATATTTTTGCTTTAAGTGAACTATTTCTTGCTGTCTAGTAGTTAATTCAGCAAAAATAGCTTGATAAAATAATAAATAAATTTCAAATTGCTTAATTTGACTAAGACTTGACCAAATACCTTGATTATGAATTCGATAAACGGTAGTAATATCAGGCAAACATTTTATTTTCGCTGTTTTACAGATTAACAAATACAAACCCAAGTCACCAACGGGTAATTTAAAAAACCAATTTGGAATGGTGTTTAATTTTTTTCTAATTACTACACTTGCTGTGGTTATAAAGTTATAATGTTCTAGTAAATCATCGTAAGTATATACACCATTAGTGAAATATCAGGAATTTCCTTTAATTTTAATTCATTATTTTGTAATAGATTATAAGCATTTGTAAAACAAATATTAAAATTAGGATTAGCTTCCAAAAAATCAACTTGCTTTTGTAATTTGTAGGGGTCTGTCCAATAATCATCACCTTCACATAAGGCAATGTATTTGCCTTGGGCAGAATATAAATTGTATAAAAAATTAAATCTCCCTGTTGGAGAGCCGTTTATACTAATATTATTTTCACGATGATGCAGAAATAACTTTATTTTAGATGGATATTTTTTAGCATATTCAATACAAATCTCTCTTGTTCCATCAGTTGAAGCGTCTTCTCCTAATAAAATTTCATAATCAAAATTAGTTTGTTGCATTAATATGCCATCCAAACATTTTTTAATGAAATTGACATGATTAAAGGTGACAACGCAGATAGATACAACAATAGAGCTTTGAACAGAATTTTCAATCTCTTTAGGTTTAACTTTTTCATAGTATTTTT
>CAYUEO010000113.1:0-3410 GCA_964443755.1 uncultured Gammaproteobacteria bacterium
GTGGTGGTTTATATAATGATGGCTACGAAGATTGTGATGGTACCGATCGTGTAGTGAATAATCCGTCTAGCAGTAGTGAGTCTTATCAATACGGTTGCAGTACAACAGCGGCTAACCCAAGCTCTTACCCTATACTTTCTAATAATCAGTGCGTATTTCTGCCCCCATCTGCTGGCGGAGGTTATTGCGGTGACGGTTATTGTCAGGTGCGCATTAATAATGCCCCAATGGAGACAATCAGTAATTGCTCATTAGACTGTGACGGATCAAATGCTAACTGTGTTCCTAGTTGTAGCGGTAGATCGTGTGGAAATGATGGTTGCGGCGGCTCTTGTGGAAACTGTAGTGGAGATATGGTTTGTAGTCCGTCTGGTAATTGTTTAAACGCAGCTTGTGGCAGTGATAGCGATTGCAATGATTCTAATCCTTGTTCTCTAGATATTTGTTTCGGGGCTGGATCAAGTTCGGCTACTTGTGATAATAGTTCTCCTAGTGGTTATGTTGATGATGGTAATGAGAGTTGCACTGGTTTTACTTGGTATGACGAATGTGAACGTGATGAGAATAATAATATTACAGAAACCGAGACTTGTAGCACTGGAACATGCCAAGTAAAACCTAAAAGAACGTGTTCAGGAACAGTATTTAGTACTTGTAACGATTTTCCTGACCCTAGAATAGCTTATTGTGTTACTAAATGTGAAGGAGAGGCGGATAATCATAATGATGTTTGTTTAGATGGTAATGCAGGTTCTTGTATTAACACAGGAAACGGTGATGCCTGTGCTTATATGGGGGAATCAAAAACATGTTCTTTATACTTAGATTGGCCAGATGGCAGCTTTACTGGTACAGCTTACTGTAACAGCGATTGTACTGGGTATGATACTTCATCATGTGCGCCTAATGTGTGCAATACGATTAATCCACAAAGCCCAGAGAATTGTTATTGGTATAAAGCGCCTAGTGAGGCAATTGCTTCAGTAAACAAGACCTGTATGGTTAAGATGCCTGTTAATCCAAACGGTAGCATTGATTGCGTTGACGATTCTTCAAGTGGATCTTGGCAATGGTTTAGAGGTAAGATTAAAAAAACATCTAATACTAATTCCATAAGCTATTGTTCCATACAAGGACAGTGTGCAGACGCCGTTAATCCTAACAAGTGTCGTTACTACGCGGGCGGTTGGACTAATCAATGCTATGTGCCCATCAATTAATAACTAAAATATGAAAAATTATTATAAGGTAATTATATCATTAGTTTTACTTTTACTTGGGGCGGCCCTAGTTTATTGGTTCTGGCCTGAAAATAATATTAATAAAGTTCCAGCTAGCATAACGGAATCAGGGGGCTCTTTATATTCTCCGGAGTTTATGACTGATAAAGAAAAAGAGTCATTTGGCCTTCCTAGCGAGACCAGGGTCCAGGTTATTAGTCGTGAACAAGATGGTAATGTTAGTGTTTATAAAATAATCAGAAATGAACAAGACGTTGTTTCTAATCCGTCTCAGTTGTCACCGATTAGCCCCAGAGGCCTGGAAACAAATGAATAAAAAATTAGCCAAGTCGAAGTTTATAAGTTATAATATAATTATATTTTTTAAGACCGTTTAATTTAACAGGCATATGTTTAACGACCTGAATCAAACTAATAATCCAACTAATAATCAAGCCAATCCGCCAGTAGATGACATTTTTGCTGAAACAGAGCAAAATACTACTCCTCAACCAGGAGGTCAGCCGGTCGCTTCGGGTATCGAGACTCATCGAATTGGTTTAGCAGCTGGAGATGGAGATGCGGAGCCAGTTGAAAAATCAAACGGGCCTTGGTTCAAGATTATTATTATAGCTATTGTGGTCATAATATTAGCTCTAGGAGGCTACTTGGCCTATAGTAAGTTTATGCCTGCTCCTTATGATGCCGAGACAAATCAGTTAGCTCAGGAGCCCGCCCCAGCTGATCAGTCCGGTGAAGTTGTCGCCCCTACCTCAACTGAGGTTGTAGAGGAGGAGGAAGTTGTTTTGGACGTGGAACCAGAGACTGAGGAGATTATTCCTCTTATCCCAGGCGTTAACGAGCCAGTCGTTGATGTTGACCCGATTGATGAGCCAATTGTGCCGACTATACCAGTAGACACAGATCAAGACGGTTTAACTGACTCTGAGGAAAATATTTCCGGTACCAATATAAATATTGTTGATACCGATGGTGATGGTTTAAGTGATTATGAGGAAATTAAAATTTATGGCACCAACCCTCTTCTAGCAGATACTGATGGCGATGGTTATTCTGATGGTGATGAAGTAAAAAATGGTTATAATCCTGCCGGTGATGGCAAGTTGCAGGGCAACTAGAAGCAAACTATGATTAATGGGAAGTACAGCAATGATTTAAGGAAAAAGAGCGCGCTTAAGCGCCCCCGTTTGTCCTTAGATTTACATATGATGCCTAAGACCGTTGGTAGCCATTTTCAAAAATGGCTACTTTTGGGATTTTTAGTTTTTGGTCTTTTGGTGTTAGTGGCTTTGATTATTTTTTGGTAGTCAGATTTTAAAAATCTATAGCTATGTTTGGAAAGAAAAAGACAATAGAGAATGTGCCTGAAGATCATCCAGTTCATGATGATTTGATAATCCATAACATGCCCAATTCTGCGGTCATGACTGGTGCTGTTAACGGCTCTTCTTTTTCAGCTAATGTAGAATCAGCTTCTAACTCAACTTCTGCTAATCAGGCTAACTTTAAGACTACCGGCCTCTTAATTATTGTGGCTGGTTTTGTGTTTATTAGCTTAGTGGTTTATTTTGGTTACGTTTATATGATACGTCCCATGAGTCAACCACCAGTTCAAAACAACCCAGCCGCTTTAGTTGTTGAAAAAGACGAGACTCAAGACATCGATACGGAGAGCCCAACTACTGACTTAGATTCTGTAGATGATGCCGATGATATAGAATTATTAGCTAATAAGCCGGCCGAAGTCGAAGTTTTAGAGAATGTTACTCCAGAGGAACTAAATGTTGATACTATTACTGAGGTAGCCCTTCTTCCAGATAGTGATAAGGATGGTATCACTGATCCGGAAGAAGAATTTTTTGGTACTAATCCTCTATTGTCTGACACAGATAATGATGGGTATGATGATGCCTCAGAAATCAAACAAGGTTATAACCCTTTGGGGGCAGGAAAAATTGACGAGCAAACAATAGCTCGTCTGATTAATGATACCTTTGGTTATGAAATAAGTTATCCAGCCACTTGGCCTAAACAATCATTTAGTGAAGACAGTCTAGTTATTTTTACTGCACCGGATGAGTCTCTAGTACAAATTACAGCTACAGAAAATACAGACAAAATTTCAATTTTAAATTGGTATCAAGATTCTTTTCCGGTTACCGATATTAG
>CAYUEO010000114.1:0-3402 GCA_964443755.1 uncultured Gammaproteobacteria bacterium
CATTTCCTACCCAACAAGGTTTGTTTAACAAGCCAACCATAGTTAACAATGTAGAAACATTAGCTGCTGTTTATGGAATCATTAAAAATAGTGGAAAAGCTTACGCTAAATTAGGTACAGAAAAGTCGAAAGGAACCAAATTGGTTTGTTTAGACAGTTTTTTTAAAAATCCTGGAATTTATGAAGTTGAAATGGGAACTCCGCTAAAGAAAATAATTCATGAGTTGGGCGGAGGATTTAAAGAACCAGTAAAAGCAATGCAGATTGGAGGTCCTTTGGGAGGAATTGTACCTATTTCAAAAGTTAATGACTTAAGCTTAGATTTTGAATCATTTGCTCAACAAGGATTTTTATTAGGACATGCCTCAATAGTTTGTATTCCTGAAAAACTTCCTATGATGAATTATTTAGAACATTTGTTTGAATTTGCATCCTATGAAAGTTGTGGAAAATGTTTCCCATGCCGTTTAGGAACAAAACGTGGACATGAATTGACGCAAAAAGCATTAAATAGCGAATACAAAATAGATAGAAAATTATTTACTGATTTATTAAATACCTTACAGCAAGGTTCACTTTGTGCTCACGGTGGAGGAATTCCTTTGCCAATAAAAAACGCACTCACTTATTTTGATGATGAGTTAAAACAATATTTCAACTAAAAAACGAATTCATTATGAATACTGCACATATAAATAACCAACTTCACGAATTTAAAAATGGAGAAACTATTTTAAACTTTGTAAAAAGAATAGAAGGTGAAAAAATAATTCCAACCCTGTGTGATGCCCCAAATCTGGAATCTTTTGGTTCGTGTAGAGTTTGTAGTGTTGAGGTAGCATTAGAAAAAGATGGAAAAACAAAAACCGTTGCTTCTTGTCACACACCCGTAACCAATGGAATTTATATTTACCACGATACTGAACAAATTTTAGCATTAAGAAAAAATATTATTGAATTGGTATTAACCGACCATCCGTTAACCTGCTTAACTTGTGAAGTAAATGGCAATTGCGAGTTGCAAGATGTTGCTGCAAAGGTTGGTATTACTGAGGTTAGATATCCTGAAGGAGAAAACCATTTAAGCAGAATTAAAGACATTTCTCATCCATACATGCGTTCGGAATTATCAAAATGTATTAATTGCTATCGTTGTGTAAGAGCTTGTGATGAAGTTCAGGGAGAAATGGTGCTAACCATGTCTGGAAGGGGTTTTGATGCCCACATTGTAAAGGGACTTAACCAATCGTTTATGGAATCTGATTGTGTGAGCTGTGGTGCTTGTGCTCAGGCTTGTCCTACCAATGCTATTTCTGATGTTTTTCAATCCAAGTCAGTACAATCAACTAAAAAAACAAGAACCATTTGCACCTACTGTGGAGTAGGTTGTAATCTAGAAGTAGCAACTGTTGGAGGTGAAATTAAATCCATTCAAGCACCTTATGATGCTGAAGTAAATTTGGGACATACTTGTTTAAAAGGAAGGTATGCCTTTAAATTCTATAACCATCCAGATAGACTAAAATCACCTATGATTAAGCGAAAAGGTGTTTTTGAAAAAGTAACTTGGGATGAAGCGTATGAATATATTGCAACTAATCTAACCAAAATTAAAACAGAAAATGGTCCCGATGCTATTGCAGGAATATCTTCGGCAAGAACACCTAATGAGGAAAACTATTTAATGCAAAAGTTTATTCGTGCTGTAGTAGGAACTAATAATATTGATTGTTGTGCAAGGGTATGTCATTCTCCTACAGCGTTGGGCATGCAGCGAGCATTTGGCACAGGAGCAGCCACAAATTCAATTGAAGATTTAAAATATACCGATTTTATTTTTGTTATAGGAGCAAATCCAACAGACGCACATCCTGTAACAGGAGCCAAAATAAAACAAAAGCTTTTGAAAGGAACTAAAAGTATTGTTGTTGATCCAAGAAAAATAGAATTAGCCAAATATGCTACCTATCACTTACAATTGCGTCCAGGAACCAATGTAGCATTGTTGAATATGATGTTATATTTCATTATCCTTGAAGGGTTAGAAGATAAAGAATTTATCGAAAGCAGGTGTGAGGGTTATGAGGAAATGAAAGCAGAAATCCTAAAGTTAGACATCAACGAATTAGAAAAAATTACTGGAGTTGATAAAAACTTAGTGAGAGAAGCCGCAATGTCTTATGCTAACGCCAATGCAGCTATGGAGTTTCATGGATTAGGAGTAACTGAACATACGCAAGGAACTTTCACGGTTCAATTAATTGCCGATTTGGCAATGATAACAGGAAATGTAGGAAAAAAAGGTGCAGGAGTAAATCCATTAAGAGGGCAAAACAATGTGCAAGGAGCTGCAGATATGGGAGCTCAACCTCATCAAGGAGCAGGATATTTAGATGTTACCAATCCTGAAGTTAATCAACGATACAGCCAGTTTTATGGGGTTGATGTTCCCAGTCATGTTGGCTACAAAATTCCAGAAATGTTTGATGCTGCCATCAATGGAGATTTAAAAGCATTATGGATTATTGGTGAAGATGTGGTTCAAACAGACCCGAATACACAAAAAGTAATGAAAGCAATGACAAGCTTAGATATGTTGATAGTTTCAGAACTATTTATGACAGAAACAGCTAAAATGGCAACAGTCCTTCTTCCAGCCTCATCATTTCTTGAAAAAGAAGGAACTTTTACTAATGGTGAACGAAGAATTCAACGAGTACAACAAGTAGTTGAACCCATAGAAGGTACTAAGTCTGACGGACAAATTATTGTGGAAATGATGCGTAAAATGGGATATGAACAATGTGATTATACAGCTGATAACATTTTAAAAGAAATTTCGCAAATTGTTCCATTTTTTGCTGGTGTTAAATGGGATGAATTAGGCAATAATGGTAAACAATGGCCCGTGCTTGCTGATGGTTCTGACACTAAAATGATGCATGTTGAAGGTTTTAAAAGAGGTAAAGGTAAATTTGAATTTTTTGCTTATGAAGAAAGCAATGAGGTGCAAACTCATGGGAAAGATTATCCTTACATTATTACTACCAACCGAGAATTAGAACATTACAACTGTGGAGCTATGACCAGAAGAACTGGAAATGTAGAAATTCTTACAGAAGATGTTTTATTAATTCACCCCGAAGATGCTAGAACTAACTTTATTGAAGATGGTGATATGGTTTGTATTGAAAGCCCGAGAGGAAAAGTAGATATTAAAGCTAAAATTACGAATGAAGTAAAACCTGGAATTTTAAGTTCAACATTCCATTTTCCTGAAATTATGCTAAACAACATTACTTCAAACGAACACGATAGCGAAGCTTTATGTCCAGAATATAAAGTAGTGAGTTGTAGAATTAGAAAAAGTAAAGGAAAACGTGTTTTGGTAGAAGAATAAAA
>CAYUEO010000115.1:0-975 GCA_964443755.1 uncultured Gammaproteobacteria bacterium
GGTTGGAAAAAAAGAAAAAAGCCCAATCTTTCGAAAGGGCTTTTTAAAATAATACACGTAACTTAATCTTTTATTCGATGCCAGAAACTTCACCAACTCCAATTTTTCTAATATTTTCTGATATAGCACCTAAACTCATCGCTTTCATTATTTCATACATACTATCTTGAGTTCCGCCATACCATCTTTTCCCCTTAGAAATATACCAAATCTCACCATGAGAATTAGGGCCAGAAACTTGTAATAACATTTTACCCTCTAATCTAGAAGCTAAAGCTTTATTATAAATATACTTCTGATTACCTGATGGATTATAACCATTATTTAATTCCGTTTTGTCATCAATTCCATCACCATCTGTATCCGCCTTATTTGGATCTAATCCTAAAGCCACCTCAAGATTATCAGACAGACCATCACCGTCTTTATCTGTTAAATTATAGAGTTTATCTGGAACACCAACCGGAATTTTTTGAATATCTTCATAAGAAATACCAGTCGCCAATTTAGCGCCAATACTTAAAGCGGCTTCACCATTTTCAAAATAAAATCTATTTTTAGAGACTGGGTCAACGTACCAAAGACGACCCTTATTTTCGACATCTAAAAACATTGTCCCCGCATATTTATTAGCAAACTTTTGATCTAACTGGGTGGCTTTCTTTTCCAATTCAATAACCTTGCTTTCTAATTGACTTATTTTTCTTTGAAGCTGTAATACTAATTGATTTTTGTCATCATCGTTAACACTATAATCTGAAGTGGTGATGACGGCAGCAGTGGTGGTGGCAGCAGTGGTGGTAGCAGTGGTGGTAGCAGTGGTGGTAGCAGTGGTAGTAGCAGATTTAGTTTCAGCCACACATTCATAGGACTGCTTAATGCTGGTATATGAGCCGGTATTACCAGCGGCTTTCCAGGTATCAGTAGTTTCTTCCTTGTATGGTTTAATAGATGTTGTTTGAGGATAGTATTTCT
>CAYUEO010000115.1:1075-3342 GCA_964443755.1 uncultured Gammaproteobacteria bacterium
TTGATTAACTTTTCCCCACCACATCATGACTCGAGGGGTGGTGTCGATGATAGCAGATTTAGTTTCAGCCACACATTCATAGGAGGGTTTAGTGCTGTTATATGAGCCGGTATTACCAGCAGCTTTCCAAGTGTCAGTAGTTTCTTCCTTGTATGGTTTAATAGATGTTGTTTGAGGATAGTATTTCTTACAATAGGTTAAAATGTCTAAATCAGCGCCAGAGACACCATCAGCATCAGTGGCCCAAGAATTAGCAGCGATATCCCAGTGTTGATTAACTTTTCCCCACCACATCATGACTCGAGGGGTGGTGTCGATGATAGCAACAGTAGTAGTAGCAGTGGTAGTAGCAGTTGTTTCAGCGCTAACATTTGCTACAAAAAATAATCCAAATATTCCGAACATCAAAAGAAATGTTGGAATAAATTTTTTCAAACTAAACATAATATATGATTAAATTAATAAAATATTAGATTTTAACTATTGCAAATTAATTATAACATAAACTATAGATGTTAAAAAGTTTGAATTTACAAATTACCACTTTTACGGCACCATAGCGTCACCATTTTGCTTATAAGGATTTAATGTTGTGTCACCAACATACATCAACCTCTTCCCCTAATTTCTCTTTCAGATAGTTATTTACGTCGTAAATACCGCCTATTCTATCAATTAATTTATTTTCAAGCGCCATTTGACCTGGCATTGAAGATCCATCTGCTAACAACTTTACCTTATCAACTGGCAAATCACGATTTTCTGATACAGCTTTAATGAATATATTATGGATTATCTCTAAATCTCTCATAATCAATCTTTTTTCATCTTCAGTTAGTGGTTTATCCGGATTGCCGTAGTCTTTAAATTTACCAGTACCTAATGAATTATAGGTTAAACCATCTTTAAGATTCTTCTTCGTATTATCTAAATAAGACATGGTGACGCCAATACTGCCAATATCTGATAGGTCTGAGGCAAATATAGTATCAGCCCCGCTAGCAGCCCAATAAGCCGCTGAAACAGCTGCACTGCGTACAAAAGCAACTGTTGGCTTATTGACCTTTTTAAGGGCTTGGCTTATTTCTTCAGCAGCAACTGCTGAGCCTCCATAAGAATCAACTTCTAGAATAATAGCCTTAACCGTCTCATCATTATCCGCCGCTTCGATGGCCACGACTACATTCTCGGAGGCTGTTTCGTCATACGCTTGATTACCATCCTTATCTGTATCTTCGGGAGAAATATAAGTCACTACATTTCCGTGCAATTCAATACCAGCCACGTTACAAGTCGCTTCCATGAGGTCTTCTTCCATATAGTCAGACGAATCGGAATACATACCAAGACCAAATTGCCATTCAATTTCATCTTTTACAGTGATAAGCGCACCGAGAAAAATTATTAAAAAGGCCAAGCCTCTGATTATCTTTTTAAATGACGGACGCTTCCACTTCCAATTTTTCGGGTTTAGTTTAGAATAATTAATCTCTTTTTTGCAGATTTTAAATTGGAGGATTCTTTGGAATAAACTGGACATAAAATTATTGTTTTAAGTTAAAAATAATTTCCTTTTCATTACTTATTAGCCACAAGATTCAATTTCTCCTGTCTCGTCATTTTCTTAATTACCGCTTCTTCTTTTTGAGCCAAAGAGCGATTACAAAACGTCTTTGAATAAACGAGTTTTACTGGCCTGCGCGCCCTGGTATATTTAGCTCCAATTTTTGAAGAGTTGTGTTCACGGATGCGTCTCAATAAATCGACTGTAATTCCAGTATACAGCGTTCCATCGGCACACTTGAGGATATATAGATAATACATATTATTTCTATTTTCTATATCCAAAATACCATTTTTTGGCTAAGAAATCAATTTTAAGCAACAAAAAAATAGGCTCACTACCTATTTTTTAATTAAAATTATACTAGTTAATTTCCCCGTCATGCAGACCGATAAGTGTGACCTGCCTAAAAAAATAAGTTCCAGCTTTCATCTTGTTTTTCCCAGTTTATTGCTCCGCTTACAACAGTGAGGTAAATAAAAAACGAGCTTTTACTCTCGTCTTTTCTATGTTCGGAGTAGCAGATGAGAATTTAAACTATAAATTTTAGTATTTTCTTTGGCTAATCTTCGTTTTCGAGGTTCTCGAGTTCTAAAGCAAAAATTGATTTTTTCCCATCTTCCGTCATAATATATACTTTATGTCGAGCGCGGGTAATAGCGACATACATGAGCCTACGTTCTTCAGCGTGCGGGTATGATTC
>CAYUEO010000116.1:0-3280 GCA_964443755.1 uncultured Gammaproteobacteria bacterium
ATTTTTCACCTCCAATTTGATCTTGAAAACCATCTGAACCTAAATAAACAATGTCATTTGGTTGAATTTCAATTGTATGCAAATCAAAAGTTCTATTTTTTTCTAACTGCCAACCTCCAATTGGGTAATTGCTTCCTGCGTATAAATAAGATTGATTGTTAGAAACGATTAAAATTTTTCTTTTTGCTCCAGCAAAATGCAATGTATTTTTTTCTTTATCAAAACAACATAAAGCAATATCTATCCAATCGTTATGGAAAGTATCATCGTCATCATTGGAAAAAGTTTCGATAAACTTTTTATCAAATTCTTTTAGAATTTCACTAGGGTTGTGCATCTGTTTTCCTAAAATAATATAATTCAAAAAACTTTGGGCTAGCATTGTTAATAAAGCACCAGGAACACCGTGTCCAGTGCAATCTCCAACAGCGAAAACATGATGATTATTCACTTCACCTATCCAATAAAAATCACCACTAACATAAGATTGAGATTCGTATAGAATAAAATAATCTTTAAACAACTTTTTAAAATGACGTTCTTTGGGCAATACTCCATTTTGAATTACTTTAGCATAGTTTAAACTGCTTATTAAGTCTTTGTTTTTTTTATAAAGTGAAAGATATTTGAGTTTTAGTTTTTTTGAATCTAACAATTGATTTTTGATACTTTTAGGAGCTAAATTAGGTGCAAGATTCTCAGTTGTGTTCATAATATTTTTAATTAGTACACAACAAATTTAGATTTATAATTAAGTGGCTTTGTTACCTCACTATTACTACAATCTTAACTTCGATAAAAAGTAAAAAAACAGATATAGAAATCTTTATTTATAAGATGAAATAGAATAAAAATGTAGCATTACCATCTCCAACAGGATACACAAACTTTTCTTTCAATTTGGTTTTCAATTTCACTAGGCAATTGGTAGAAAAAATCAATTCCAGTCAATTTTTCAACACTATCAATTGTAACTACATAATTTTGAATAGATAAGTTTGATTTTTTGTTGGGCATAATAAATCCAATAGCTTCCTTTCGTTCTTTTTTTGCATCTAAAACAACTTTGTAATAAAAGTTGGGAATACTTACTTGATTTGCTCCGATAAAAGGTAAATCAGCTTCTAAAACTGGACCAGTAACTACATATAGGGTATCGTAAATAGCTACCCAGCTTCTAACTTGTTCTTCTAGTTTTTTCCAAATACCTCTATTAAAACTGGGCGTTTGAGGACTCATGTTGCTGTAATAAAAAGAACAACTCATGGCTTCTCCCGACCAACTCATGTCGCCAGCTGGAGCTAAATGTCCTCTGTCAAAACCACTACCCTTATAATCATTGTCGTTTGCAGAACCTGTTTTGATTTTTACATCTTCTCTAAAATTGTCCGAACGATTTGCCATTTTATTGGTTTCGGCTTTCGTGAATTGGTAGCAAACCCATTTAGCTTGTTCATGAGCTTCACTATATACCAATTGAAAACCAGTGTGCGTAATCACTTTTTCGTTTTTTAATAGCTGGGGAAGTTCTAAATTGGGTATTTCATTCGGCTTTTGTGAAAGTGAATTTTTTCCAGTGTTTTTTACTAAAGAAGAAGTGTCAATTAAATCTTGTTCTTTGTTTTTTGTTGTATCAATTAATATTGTTGATGTTTGTTGAGTAGGATAGGAATGAGTTTCTATTAGGTTGTTTGCAGCTTGTTTTTGTCGGTAGGTGTTGTAGGTAATGTATGCGAAAATCAACAAAATAATCAATAAAATAACAACAAGTAGGATAATTATTTTTTTTGAGTTGCTCATTTTATAGTTCTGCAATTTTCTCCGCACATTTTTGTCCGTCAATGGCAGCAGAAACAATACCACCTGCATATCCAGCTCCTTCACCGCAAGGATATAAGCCTTTTATTTCAGGATGCTGTAGGGTTTCTCTATCTCGTGGGATTTTTACAGGAGAGGAAGTTCTGCTTTCCACAGCAACAACAATAGCTTCATGTATTAAAAAACCGTTCATTTTTTTGCCAAAATCTCTAAAACCTTGCTGTAATCGTTCAGTAATTTGCTTAGGAAATAGTTGATGAACAGCAGCGGAAACAACTCCTGGTTTGTAAGAGCAATCGGGCAATGAAGTCGAAACTCGGCTTTCAATAAAATCTACCAGACGTTGGGCTGGAGCTATTTGTCCGAAATTGTTTTGTTCATCATTTTTACCAGCAACAAATGCTTTTCGTTCCATATTTTCTTGCAGTTTTAATCCTGCCAATGCACCAAATTGCTCGTAAGGTTGTAAATCTTCAGCTTCTACAGCTACTACAATTCCTGAGTTTGCAAAAGGGTTATTTCTTTTGGATGGCGACCAACCGTTGGTTACAATTTCTCCAGGAGCGGTAGCACAAGGAGCTATAATTCCACCTGGACACATACAAAAAGAAAAAACACCTCGGTTTTTAACCTGAGTAACTAATTTGTATGATGCAGGAGGCAAATACTCATTTCGAACATCACAATGGTATTGAATTTTGTCAATTAACCCCTGCGGATGTTCCACTCTTACGCCAACAGCAAAAGGTTTAGCTTCCAACTTAATTTTTTTCTTATCCAACAAATAAAAAATATCTCTTGCTGAATGTCCTGTTGCCAGAATTACATTAGACGTTTCAATAATAGTATCGTTGTTGATTTCAACACCTTTAATGGCGTTGTTTTTTATCAATAAATCGGTAAGTTTACTTTCAAAATGAATTTCTCCACCATTTTCTATAATGGTATTTCTAATAGCTTCTACTACCTTAGGCAATTTATTGGTACCAATGTGCGGATGAGCATCAATCAGAATACTTTCGTCAGCTCCGTGTTGAACCAAAAGTTGTAACACTTCTTTTACATCGCCTCTTTTGGTAGAACGGGTATAAAGTTTACCATCGGAAAAAGTTCCTGCTCCACCTTCGCCAAAACAATAATTCGATTCGGGATTTAGGATTTGGTTTTTGGTAATGTTAGCTAAATCTCTTCGTCTGTTTCTTACCGATTTACCTCTTTCTATTACGATGGGTTTGATGTTCTTTTCTAATAGTTTAAGAGCTGCATACATTCCTGCTGGACCAAAACCTATCACCACAGCAGATTGTTTACTCGTTATTGGAATAATTTTTTTTGCTTGAAAAAGAGTGGGTTTTTTATCGGTATAAATTTCAATTTTCAGGTTGAATTTTACTTGTTTTTTTCGGGCATCAATAGAACGTCTTACAATTTGAAATTCAAAATCCTCAAACTTAGTTGTTGA
>CAYUEO010000117.1:0-2979 GCA_964443755.1 uncultured Gammaproteobacteria bacterium
ATAAACATTTTTTATTTAGATGAACAATTGAGAGAACGTATTGTATTTGAAGTGAATAAGTACAAAGTAATAAACACTAAACTGGAATTTTCTCAAGAACAAATTTTAGAAGAATTGAAAAATTATCCTGAAAAATTTAGCCCAAATGTGGTGCTTCGCCCTCTTTATCAAGAGATTGTTTTACCTAATTTAGCATACATTGGTGGTGGTGGCGAATTGGCTTATTGGTTTCAACTCAAAGCCATGTTCGATGCAAGCCATGTATTTTTTCCGATGTTGATACTCAGAAATTCAGTGTTGCTTGTTGATGGAGGAAGTGCTAAGAAAATTAATAAACTCAATTTAACAACACCACAGTTGTTTTTGGAAACTGAAGAATTAATTAAAACTTTTTTAAAAGAAAATGCTTCCATTCAGCTAGATATGAATGAAGAAGAAAAACTATTGGAAGCTGTTTTTACGAAAATTGCAAATAAAGCAGTTAAAGTTGATGCTTCGTTAGAGGCAATGGTCAAAGCCGAATTACAAAAAAATATAAAATCTATAGAAAATATTGCAGCCCGATTGGTGAAAGCCGAAAAACAAAAGGAAGAAGTTGCTGTAAATCAAATTAGAAGCATAAAAGATAAACTCTTTCCAAATGGTGGCTTACAAGAACGACAAGATAATTTGAGTATGTTGTTGCTTTTTTATGGTGAGCAATTTATAGATGAGTTGTTCACACACCTTAATCCATTAGACAAAAAATTTGTTGTGCTGTATGATTAAAAAAAGCCAATCGAATATTCAATTGGCTTTTTCATCAGTTTAAAATGTGAGGTTAATTCTTTATAATTTTTTTCGTTATTGATTGTTTGTTGTTACTTATTTTAATAAAATAAACACCATCCGATAAGTCACTTACATTTACTTTGATAGTATTGGTTTTAGGTAAAATTGTTTTTATGGTTTTACCTGTAATGTCATAAATAACAATTTCATCAATAGCCATACTTGTATTTTCTATGGTAATGAAATCATTAGCTGGATTAGGATAAATTAAAAGAGCAGTTGAGTTTTGTTCTGTAATTCCAACAGTAGAATTATAATAAACAGAATCACAATAGGTATCATTACAGCCACCATTGTTAGCAACGGTTAAACATACAAAGTAGTTTCCTGTAGCAGTATATTGATGTGTCGGATTTTGAACTGTAGAAGTGTTACCATCTCCAAAATCCCAAAGCCAACTTGTTATTGATTGTGTAGGGGGAGTACTTTGGTCTAAGAAGTTGAATAAACCTGTTCCATTGTTACTTTGTGTGAAAAAAGATAAAGGTTGATCATGAACAGTTATAGGAGAAAATCCAAAAAACATACAACCATGAGTTGTTGTTACAATATATGTTATCACATATGAACCAGGTTGATAGTAAGTGTACATTACTGGAGAAGGTCCAGCATAAGTGTTTCCATCACCGAAATCCCAAAATTCTGTCGCAACAACATTGCCAACACCACTTCCAGGGTTAGCCATTCCAAACATGGTAACAACATCGCCAATACAAACATCAGAAGGAGCTGCTATTGATACAAAACCATCATTTTCGCAAGCCAACGGAATGTAAATTAAAAATACACTTGTTCCAGTGTCTGATCCACAACCCATAACTTTAGGATAAACATCTGTAAAAACACGGTAGCTATATCCTCCTGGTAGTGAATCAAAAATGGTAGAATCTTGCCAGCCGCCCAAAGTTCCTAATGCAAATGCATTGTTTTGTTCTCTTATTTTATAAAACACAGAATCAGCGTTTGTTGTTACAAACAATTCTAAAAAACCTGAGTCGGGATTGTTGGTCGAATCTGCTTTTACGGTTACAGAATCTATACTAAAAGTAGGTGGTGTTGGTGGATTTGTAGAAAAATTATAATAAATAGTATCGCCACTTGAATTTGAAATTCTTAATTGAAAAGTGTCCTGACACAGTTGATTGAATGTTGTTATTCCTGTTGAAGATATGCTTGTTACATGGGTAACATTTGCTATATGAACACCTGTTAATGAAAAATCGTAAGGAGCAACCCCTCCAGAAACTGCTATATAGATACTACCAGGAGAACCAGGCGGTATTAGAATGTTGCAATCCCAACAAGTTTTAACGATGCTTGAAGAATCGATGCTAATTTGAGCGTTAAGATTAAGTGTTAATACACTTATTAAAAACAGGGTGCTAATTTTTTTACTCATAAGTTTCGTTTTCATAATTTTTTAGTTTTTTGAATTTTATTAAGGAATAGCATAAAGACTTTGTTTCCTTATTTTAGTTGCCTTAACAACAAAAAAGTCATTTAGAAGTAACTATTAGGCTATCATAAATTTTAATCACTTGAGGAACAACAAGTGTTTTATCATCATTTTGAATAACAAAATCAGCGAAAGGAATTTTTTTTTCGTCAGAAAGTTGGTTGTTCATTCGTTCAATAACTTCTTGTTCAGCAATTTCATCTCTAGCAATTACCCGTTGAATTCTTAGCGAAGTAGGTGCGGTTACTAAAATTAATTTATCTAATTCTTTATGTAATTCTGTTTCGATTAAAATTGCTGCTTCTTTAACTACAAAAGGTGCTGTTTTGTTTGCTTCAACCCATTGCAGAAAAACTTTTTTAACTTCTGGATGTATGATTTGATTGAGTTGATTTAAGGCTGTTTTGTCATTAAAAACGAGCTGAGCTAACTTTGTTTTGTTGAGTTGATTGTTTTCAAAAGCACTTTCAAACTTAGCTTTCACTAATTTTTTCACTTCATCATTAAACAAAAGCAGTTTTTTTGCTTCAATATCAGAATTAAACACAGGAATTCCAAGCGTTTCAAATATTTTGGCAACGGTAGATTTTCCGCTACCTATTCCGCCTGTTAATCCAATAGTTAGCATATTTAGAGGCTGTCTTTAAAGTCCAACTTCTTCGTTATTCTCGTTTTTTAAATCAGTCATTTAC
>CAYUEO010000117.1:2989-3280 GCA_964443755.1 uncultured Gammaproteobacteria bacterium
ACTTCGAATGCCTCGAAGTTGAACTTTAAAGTTCAGCCTCTCGACTAAAATGATAGACACTATTTAATAAATATAAAAAACAAAAAAAATAACAAAATATAAGTTCTAAACCAACTCCCATCCCGATGGGAGGTTTTGGGTGGGCAAATCGTAAATCGTAAATCAAAAATCGTAAATGGTTACTATTTCTTCTCTATTTCCTCAGCAGCAAATTCTTTAGCTATAGCAGCTTTTTCAATTTTCAACCGATTGCCACCTTCAATTTCAATGATAACAATATCGTCTTTCACT
>CAYUEO010000118.1:0-3270 GCA_964443755.1 uncultured Gammaproteobacteria bacterium
GGCTGGAAAGACGGTTTTAGAGCCATTTGGTGTATTTTGAAGTATAATTTGTAATTTGTAGGAATGAAATTTTTTAACAATCCATATTATGCGATAGTTATTGTTGTTTTCACTGCTATTATCATTGATTTAAGTTTTCAAAATTGGAGTAAAAGACATCGAGTAATTGAGCATGATGTGCATAGTTATTATTATTATTTACCAGCCTTTTTTATTTATGATGATTTAAAAGTAGAAAAAGATGACTATTACCTTGTCGAAGATAAGTTCTATTATTTTTGGAATCAATCTGACGAAAACGGTAATAAAGTGGCAAAAATGACTTGTGGATTATCAATTTTGTATTCGCCATTTTTTTTCATTGCCCACGCAATTGCATTAGTATTTAATTTAGAAGCTTCTGGATTCTCTGAAGTATATAAAATTCTTTTGCTTATTAGTTCTATTTTCTATCTTTTAATAGGACTAATAGTAACAACCAAAATACTTAAATTATTGAGATTCTCATCAATAACTATTTTTATTTCAATATTACTTTTAGGATTAGGAACAAATCTATTAGCTTATTCTTCGCAATCTGCTGTTAATTCTCACGTTTACAGCTTTTGTTTATTTGCAGGATTTATTTATAATACAATTGTTTGGTTTAAAAAACCAAATTTGTATAGAACAATTTTACTCGGACTCTTATTTGGATTAATAACACTAATAAGACCTTCAAATGGATTAATTGTATTGTTTTTTATTTTTTATGAAATTTCATCTTTTTCGGATATAAAACATCGGTTTTTATTTTTTATAAGGCATTTCGGAAAAATAATTGCCATTGTGGGCTTGACATTTGTTGTTTGGATGCCTCAATTTTGGTATTGGAATATGATTTCAGGAAATTGGATTTATTATTCTTACAGGAATGAAGGATTTTATTTTTCCGACCCTAAAATTATTGAAGGTCTTTTTAGTTTTAGGAAAGGTTGGCTGGTTTATACTCCGATGATGGTTTTTGCTATTTTTGGGTTGTTTTTTTTGCCAGAAAATATTAAAAAACTAAAATGGTCAATTTTAATTTTTACCATTATTAATATTTACGTTGTGTTTTCTTGGTGGTGTTGGTGGTATGGAGGAACTTACGGACAGAGAGTTATGATAGAAAGTTATGCTTTACTTATAATTCCTTTAGCAGCTTTTGTTAAATGGGTTATGGATAATAAAATTATAGTTAAGAATTTATTTTTTATAATTTGTATTTTCTTTATTTGGTTAAATATTTTTCAGACGTATCAATTTGAATATAAGGCTTTACACTATGATAGTATGTCAAAGAAACTTTATTTTAAACAATTTGGTAAATTAACTCCAATTCCAGATAGCGACAAAGACATTGATTGGGTTGATTACGACAAGGCTAAATTTAGGAAAAGAAAGTTATAAGTTAATTAAATAAAATTTTTCTGCATTAATTTTATTGGCAGTGCAATAAAGTTTATTATCAATAATCGTTATATATTTTTCGTTAACTCCTTTTAATATGAGGCTATCATTAGGTAATTGAATAAACTCAAAAATTTGATTCTTAGTTATTTTTTTTGCATCATGTTTAATAGAAAAGTCGGTAGGATTTATTGAAAAGAAATTGCCATTATCAACTTTTATTGCTATCTGTTTCTTATTTAATTTAACCATATTAAAAGTTTCCCATATTTGTGCGTTTTCTTTATCTGCTAACACATTGTTTTCAACATCTTTTTCAGCTGATAAAAACTTGTTATATGATGATTTTATCTGAACTATATTGGGATTTTTAATATCAGAAAATAATTGAGTGAAATGCGTTATTCCAATATATTTTTTATCAGTTTTTAAAAATGAAAACCAAAATTTTTCTTTACTCATAGATTCCCAATCTATAATAGTGTATCTGTATTGATATGATAAAACCAAAGAATAATAAATAAAAAATGGACTCATTATCGGAATTAGCCATCTAAATTTAATTTTTTCAGTGATAAAATATGACAAAGCAAGCATTAACCCTAATACGGCATAAAAATCAACATACGATCTTTGTCCTAAACTTGCTCCATACCACCAACACCACCAACTTGCAATAATGAATGTGTTGATTAATAAAAAAAAACAAAGAACTATAAACTTAAATTTATTTTCAATAAAAAGATAAATTAAACCCAATAATGAAACCAATACGATTGGAGTATATACGAATAACCCTTTTTTATAACTAAAAAGAATTTTAAAAAATTTTGGATTGGAAAAATTAAATGTTTCATCACCGTAAGACCAAACTATAAATTGATTTGTTTGAAAATAGTACAATATCAGTTGAAAAGAGATAATACAAAAAAAAAATCCAATAGAATAAATAAAATGATTCATGTTTTCTTTCAATGTAATCAGAAACTTTTTAAAACTTTCAGAAAAGTAAAGTATGAACAAAGCTATTGTTATGTTTGTTGGTCTTAATAAGACTATCATACCAAGTAAAAGAACAAAAACATAAATATATTTAGATTTTTTTGTGCTAAAAAATTTTTGTGTGAAATACAAAAATACTGCGATTATAGAAAAAGAATATATATGGCTATGTGATGCGTCAAATGTAGCATATAAATATAAATTTGTTCCAAAAACTACAAGTAAAAGAATAATTGGTAAAACCCAACTTGGTATTTTGTGATTTAAAATTATTTTTTTTGTGTAAATACAACCTATCCAAAGATAAAAATTACTAGAAATTAAAATTAATATTTGATATATAATTGAATATCCATCAGCAGGTAAACCAAACAAAATAGCAAGCATATGAGCCAACAAGAAAAATGGCAGCCAAAGAATACTCAATCCAATATAGTACTTATTTACTTTCCCTTCATTAGTCTCTTTTAAAAAACCATCTCCAAAATCAGTATGTTCATATTTCTTTGAAATAATATCGGTAAAAGAAAATGAATAATCATTATAAATAAAAATAGCGGGAAGGTAGGAATAATAACCTAATCCGTCAGATTTAATTATTTTTTCACACTTAAAAGTATGATAATGTTGCTGAAAAGATGTAAATAAACATATAATAAGAATTAGATTACATATGTTTTTACCAATAAAATTATAAATATTGTCTAATATTATTTTCATTTATTTACAGTCAATACTATTTCCAATTAATTCAATCAATTTTAGGTTCAAAAATAGTTATTTTATATTGCAAGCTAACTATTAGCAATACTAAACTTATAGCTACACCAAAAGAAA
>CAYUEO010000119.1:0-3230 GCA_964443755.1 uncultured Gammaproteobacteria bacterium
GAAAAAGATAAACATGTTCATGGTGTTTCTGAAAATGATGAAGAATAATTTAATTCTAAAAAGATATTTTATTTTAAAGTAACCCACATAAGGGTTACTTTTTTATTGGTGAGTGGTTTATGAAAAATACAATTGTGCTTTTGTTAATTGCATTCAATCTTTTTGCTCAAAGTAATTTTGAAAAATATTTTTTAGAAAAGACATTACGATTTGATTTTTATCAAGTTGGTAATAGTGATTCTGAACAAATAGTTTTTGATGAATTAATTGAAGAAATTATTTGGGGTGGACCAAAGTTAAATCTTATTGACACTTTGAATTTAGGTGAGTATAAAATTGCCTTGTTGAACAAAGATAATGCAATTATTTATTCCAAAGGCTTTTCTACTTTATTTAGAGAATGGCAAACTACAAAAGAAGCTAAAAATTTAACAAGAGCCTTTAGTGGAGCTGTCGTTTTCCCTTACCCAAAAGAAAATATCACTTTAACAATCTATTCAAGAAATTCTGTAAACGAATTTGAGAAAATTTATTCGTTAAACATTGATCCCAAAAACTATTTTATTAGAATGGGGAATGACGAAAAATATGAAACAGAAAAAATAAAATATTCCGGAAATACATCTGAAAAATATGATATTGTTTTTATTCCAGAAGGTTACACAATTGACGAAATGGATAAATTTATTTCCGATTGTAATTTGCTTGCAAATCATCTTTTTGAATATTCGCCATTTGATAAATTAGAATCAAAATTTAATTTTTGGGCAATTAAAGCACCATCAAATGAATCAATTTGTGATATTCCTGCTGAAGATATTTGGGGAAATACTTTGTTAAATTCTTCGTACTACACTTTTGATAGCGAACGCTATCTAATGACAGAAGATTATCAAAAAGTCTGTGACGTTGCTTCAAATGCACCATACGACCAAATATATATATTAGCTAATTCAAAAAAATATGGTGGCGGTGCAATCTTTAATTTTTATTCGTTAACTGCTACAAACGATCCAAAATTTAAGGAAATATTTATACATGAACTTGGTCACGGACTTGCAGCTTTAGCGGATGAATATGGTTACGATAATACTTATGAAGATTTCTACCCAAAAGGAATTGAGCCTTGGGAAAAAAATATTACAACTTTAGCAAATTTTTCATCAAAATGGGAAAAAGATATTGCCGAAAATACTCCAATCCCAACGCCAGAGTCTTCTGAATTTAATAATAAATTAGGTGTTTTTGAAGGTGGTGGATATGTAGCAAAAGGTGTTTTCCGTCCTACAATTAATTCAATAATGAGATCTTTAGAAGCAAAAGAACTTAACAAAGTAAGTAGAGATGCAATAGAAGAGGTAATCCTTTTTTATTCAAAATAAGAAATAATAATTACTTTGTATTGATTTAATTCCAAAAAAAATAATTGTTAATTTTAATACGAGTTAATTATTTTCGCTTAAATATGCGGAAATGATAATAAAAATAGAAAAAATATGAAACAGAAAAAATTATACAAAGCATTAGAAACTGTAGCATCACAACACTTTGATAGTGAAAAAGAATTTTTAGTTGAAATATTGGATCAAATTGTTGATAATTTTCAAATTCATATTACTGGTGGAAGGCTTTGGCAACTAAATGTACAAAATGAATGTTACGATTTGCTTTATCAAACTGGCAATGTGGAAAAAATAGAAAGTTCTTTTGTACTTAGACTAAAAGAAAACCCTATTTTCGAAAAAGTAGCTGCAGAAAGAACTGTACTTGCAAATGAAACAAATCACTATTTAATAGAAAAGGGGATTTTTAGATATTCTGCTTCTGGTGTTGGAGAAAAGAAGAAAATTAAAGAAAAACGCTTTTACGAATATATTTTTGCTGTAAACAGTGAAGAAGTTAATGAAGATTTGTTTTATTCGCTTAATATTATAGCTACAATTCTCACATCCAAAATAAATGAAAATAGAAATAAAGATTCTCAACGAGAAATTAACTATGATATTGATGAAGCTAAAAAGTTGCAGAAAAGTATTCTACCAGAGCATGAACTATTTTTTAATGGCTATTCTCTTTTTGGAGTAACTATTCCAGCAAAAACAATGAGCGGAGATTTTTTTGATTATCTGAATTTTGGCTCTGAATCTGAAAGGTTAGGAATTGTGGTTGGTGATGCAGCTTCTAAAGGCATAAGTGCTGCTGCTGAAGCAATGTATATTACTGGCGCAATTCGTATGGCAGTAAATTTTGAAATAAAAATTTCTGCATTATTAAATAAGCTGAATAAAATAATAAACAAAATATTTACCGATGATAGATTTACAACTCTTTTCTACGGCGAAATTTCAAACGATGAAAAAGGTCTTTTCCTTTATGGAAATGCAGGGCACAATTCACCAATTTTTTATTCCAAAAAGAAAAAGCAAATTAAATATTTAAGTTCAACTGGCCCTTTATTAGGACCTGCTCCAAATTCAAAATATAAAACAGATAGCATTAATATTGAGATTGGTGATGTTCTTGTAATTTATTCCGATGGAATTGTTGAAGCGGCTGATTCCAATTTTGATTTTTATGAGGAAAAAAGATTAGAAAATATTATAAAAAAGAATAATAATTTAACGGCAAAAGAGCTTACATTACTAATATTGGATGATGTTTACAAATTTTCTGCTAATGGAATGTATAGCGATGATAAAACCGTTGTTGTTGTTAAGCGAATGAGTTAATTCTAGTATTATATAGTGTAGCATATTTTGAACTAACAAATTGATTGTGTGAATTATTTGTGATTTTTTATCTAAGATGATTAAATAATTCCAAGTTTTTCAAAAAGAGAAGCATATTGCATTTTTAAGGATTTTCAAAATAATTTTAACATATAAGATATTCTCATAATTGCAAAAATCTACAAAAAGTCCTTTTTATTTAATGTTTTTCACCTTTTTTTTATTTAAGGAAATGAGTAATTTTATACTCCAAATTAAAATTATTTTCTCTTTTTTGAGAGGAGGAAAATAGGAAATTCCAAATAGTAGTAGAACCTTATAAAAGTACTGAAACATTTTGCTTATTTAAGCAAGATTTTACATATAAATTTCAATTATTTGCTGGCAAGATAATTGTTAGCATAAAGTAAATATTTTATTAATAACTAAATCGAATCGAGGCTAATTTTATGGCTAGAAACAAAATTATGATTGATGGTAATGATGCTGCTGCTCATGTTG
>CAYUEO010000120.1:0-3190 GCA_964443755.1 uncultured Gammaproteobacteria bacterium
AGACCTCCGGGCGCCTTGCTATGTGGTTCTTTGAGCGTGAGAAATTGCCCCGAAATCGAGAAACTCTTCCATGAAAAGCCCGACCAGTTCGGAGCGGGTGCGCACATTGGCGGCGCGGAACACGGCGCTCAGATGTGCCTTGACGGTGCCCTCGGCGCTGCCGCGATGGTGCGCAATGTCCGACAGGCGCAGGCCACGCAGCGTGAGCAAGGCGACATCCCGTTGCGCCGGGGTCAGGTTCCAGCGTTCGAAATGCTCTTGCAGGATACTGTCGAATTCACCCTTCAGGGAGGTCAGCTTGCTGTCGAGCGCGCTGCGATCCTTGTGCAAAACGCGCATTGCAAACCGGGCGAGGGCAAAGCCGAGTAGCGTCATGCCGAGCAAAAAGCCCTCTGATCCGAGATGGGCGAAGTCGTGGTGGTCCAGAGACAGCCAGAAGCTCGGGTCGGGAAATTCCAGCCAGAGATCCGCTGCGAATCCGAACGCGCAGAGGGCCTGGATCAAATTGAGGGCCAGAATGATCCTTCCGGTTTTGGTCAGAGTGGCAACGCTCAACTTGGTGTTTGACATCCTTTTGTCCTTCGATCCGGGAATGCATGACTAAACCAAAGTCTTATACGCGTTTTAAACGCAAGAAATCGCCTTTATTTCATTTGACGTGAGCAATGATCCGCCGATCCTTTTCAGCACGGGCCTGCTCTGCCCATGCTGGATCACGCCCGGCACGTCGGGATCGGAGGGGGAGGTCGGAGCAGGTGGAACTGAGTTATAGGGGAGGAAATGATGATGAACCTTGGATTGAAATGGCCACCGAATTTGGCCAGAGTTGTGACATCGGTTCTGTTTGTGGTGTCGTTTGGTCTGCCTGTCGCCGTTCAGGCGCAGGTCTCGGTGTCACCGCAGGAACATGGGCCGCAACAGCAGGCATTCGTGCATGGTGCGCCGCAGGTGCCGTCGCTCGAATGGACGCTGGCGGCTGGTGGGCGGATCTATGACAATTGGTGGGAGGCGCTGGACCGCGACGAACCCGAAGGCCCCAACCCGGCTTATCCGGCGAGCGCAAAGCAGGAAGGGGCGGGAACCTGGCGGTGCAAGGAATGTCACGGCTGGGACTACCTGGGCGCCGAAGGGATCTATCGCAAGGGCAGCCATTTCACCGGCATCAAGGGCGTCATGGGGGCGCGGGGCCTGCCGCCCGAGGCGCTGATGGCGACGTTGCGCGACGCAAATCATCCCTACACGCCGGAAATGATCGCCGATGAAGAGATGCTGCGCGTCGCGGTCTTTCTCAGTCAGGGCCTTGTCGATATGCGGTCTTTCATCAATTACGAGACGCGCAAGGTGATTGCGGGGTCCGGCGATTTTACCCGAGGCAGGGCGATCTTTCAGACGACCTGCGCGGCCTGCCACGGCTTTGACGGGCGCGCGCTGGACTGGGGAGCCCCGGGCGAGCACAATTATGTCGGAACAGAAGCACAGGAACTGCCCGACGAGGTATTCAACAAGATCTCCAACGCGCATCCCGGTGCTGCTATGATCAACACCCGCGCTTTCTCGGTTGAGGATCGGGTCAGTCTGATGAACTATATCGCAACGCTACCCGACACGATCGACGAGTGATCACTTGACGCGCTCCCGTGGCCCCTCAGCCATCGGGAGCGGCGCAGGGTGCGGGCTGGGTCGTCTTTTCATCCTTTGGAGAGGCACCGAATGTGGACGGAAAACTGACGGTAAACTGAGGCCTGCGCGCGCAAGGCTTCAGTTTCACTTCAGCCGGGATCAGGATAAGGAGACATAACAGAAGGATCCCATGCTCTCATGCGCGCGCTGCTGATCGAAGATGATACGACACTTGGCATGGCCATTCGCGATCAGGTCGCGGGCGACGGCCATTCCGTGGATTGGGTGACGCGGCTTGATGCGGCGGGGGACGCGCTCGCGGTGGCGGTTTACGATCTTGTCCTGCTCGATCTCATGTTGCCCGATGGACGCGGGATTGCCTTTCTCAAGACGCTGCGCCTGCGAGGGGATGTGACGCCGGTCATCATCCTGACCGCGCTCGATCAGGTCTCGGACCGGATCGAGGGCCTGAATGCCGGGGCAGATGATTATCTGGTGAAGCCCTTCGATCTTTCGGAACTTTCGGCGCGCATCGGATCGGTCGCACGGCGCTACACCGGAAATCCCAACCCGCTGATCAGCCTGGGCGATCTGGAGATCGACCTTGCCGCGCGCAGCATCACGCGGTCTGGAAAGAACGTGATGCTGACGGCGCGCGAATGGGCCCTGTTCGAGGCTTTTCTGGCCCGGCCTGGGCAGCTCCTGTCCAAGGCGCAGCTTGAGGAAAGGCTCTACACCTTTGACAGCGATGTCTCCAGCAATACGATCGAGGTCCATGTCAGCCGTCTGCGCAAGAAGCTGGGTCACGACATGATCGAGACCGAACGCGGTCTGGGTTATCGGCTGGGGGCGGCGTGAAAGGACCGGGAAGCCTTCAGGGTCGTCTGGCGCTTGGTCTCGGGGTCGCGATCACGGTGCTCTGGCTGGCGGCAACCGCCTGGACCGTGGCCGATTTGCGGCGCGAGTTGAACGAGGTTTTCGACAAGACCTTGGAGGAGACCGCGCAACGCCTGCTGCCTCTTGCCGTGACCGAGATTGTCAATCGTGACCCGGAGGCCGGGGCGCAGCGGCTGGCCCGGATCAGCGAACATGCGGAACTGTTCACCTATCTGGTGCGCGATGCCGAGGGTGTGGTCCTGATGCAGTCCCACGCCGCCGATCCCGCCCTGTTTCCCGCCTGGGATGGTCCGGGTTTCCGGATCACAGACACACACCGTTTTTATAGCGAGGCGGCCTTGCAAGGCGCGATCCGTCTGACCGTGGCGGAATCACTGGGCGAACGGCAGGACGTGCTGCGCGATATCGTTTTGCGCCTCGGTCTGCCGCTGTTTCTTGTGCTGCCGCTGACATTGATCCTGGTCGTCGTGATCGTGCGTCTGGGCCTTGCCGCGTTGCGCCGATTTGAAGCAAGTCTGGAACAGCGTGGTGGGCGCGACTTCTCCGCGGTGTCAATAGAGGGTCTTCCCAGTGATCTGCGCCCCTTGGCCGAGACCGTGAACGGTGTTCTCGCACGCCTTGCGGATGCGTTCGAGGCAGAACGAGGTTTTGCGGCCAATGCGGCACATGAATT
>CAYUEO010000121.1:0-3188 GCA_964443755.1 uncultured Gammaproteobacteria bacterium
TACTATATTCATTAAATTACTATTTCTGTTATAATATAAATATAATTATTAACTATAATAATATGTTGTCTGAGTTGCAAACCTTCCAAGTTTTGGGTTTACTCTTTTTTGCCAGTGGCCTAGGTTTTCTAATAAACCCAGGATATGGTAGAAAAATCATGGACAATTTAGAAGACTTCCCGGCGTTAATGTTTATATCTTCTTTGGTGGCTGTTGTGGCTGGATACATTTTAGTTTCCTATTTTAATATTTGGTCTTGGGATTGGGTCTTATTATTAACGATAACCGGTTGGGGAGTGCTGTTAAAAGGAGTTTTTGTGCTACTTTTTCCAGCTGTGGCTCAGGGTTGGATTAAGGAGCTTAAGGAATCATATGTTACTCTAAAAGCGATAGGGGCTGCATTAGTTGGCTTTATCTTTTTAGTTTTAAGCTTTTATTTAGCATAAGACTTTATTAATATATAGTAAAAAAGACCCTACTAGGGTCTTTTTTTGTGCCTCCAGAGGGAATCGAACCCCCATCTTAAGATCCGGAATCTCACGTTCTATCCGTTGAACTATGAAGGCCACTTGCTTGATTATTATATGACTATTCTATTGGTTCTGGGTTAATTTTATTCAGTCCTTCTTTAATGTCTGCCAAGGTTTCTAGTTGCACAAGTTTCTGTCTGTAGTCTGTGGCTCCAGGCAGCCCTTTTACGTACCAAAGTAGCTGTTTTCGATATTCAATTAGGCCGCGATGCCCTTTTAGCTTAAAGGCTAATTCAGCGTGTTTAATGGCTAGAGCTTTTTTCTCTTTCCAGTTCCAATTAGAGTAAGTGCCAGTTTCTAGGTAGTCTTTAATTTGTTGAAATATCCAGGGACGACCGTAAACTCCATGACCGATTCCTACCCCATCAGCACCAGTTTTTTCTAGCACATCTTTAGCAATCTCTGGTTCATAGATTCCGCCGTTAGCTAAAACAATACCAGAAAACTTTTCTTTGACGCTTTTAATATAGTCATAATCAACCTTCTCAATCCAAGGGGCCTCAAAAGATCGGCCGTGAATCATAATGCAAGCGACCGGCAAGTCTTTAATTTTATCTAAAAGATCTAAACTAGTATTAGTGGTTGATTTATCGGCTGATTTAATTTGAGTTCTAGTTTTAATTGACACTGGCAGGCCGCCAGCCCCTTCAATAGTTGCTTGGATGATTTGATAAGATCTTTCTAGATCGCGCAGCAGGGCCACCCCACTGCCTTGTCCGGCAATTTTCTTAGCCGGACAGCCTAAATTAATATCGATTCCAGCTGGGCCAAGCTCTTTGATAATTTGAGCAGCTTTATAGAAATGCTCCGGGTCATTGCCGCCCAATTGAATTACAACTGGCTGCTCATCTTTAGAGATTGCTGCTAATTCAAGAGTTTTTTCGTTGTGTCGCGCTAAACCCTGAACCATGGTCATTTCTGTATAAACGACATCAGCGCCATTTTCCTTGCAAATAAGGCGAAAAGGCATATCTGTTACCCCACACATTGGGGCAAGGGCCATGATTGGCTTGGGTAGATTTTTCCAAAAATTAGACATTATTTTAAGATATTTTTAGAAGCTTATTATAGCAAAAAACCGCCAGAGTGGCGATTTCTTGCATCCGAATATATAGGAAAGTTGTTAGATAATGCTGTGGTAGTACTCCAAAACTTGAGCGATATCAACATCCTGAGGAAGATCAGCGGGTTTAGGAAGGTGGAGAAGTCGGCCACCAAAGGAATCGAGCTCGAGGTGAGCCATAGCAACTCCGATTTGGCGGTTATTCTTTATTTCCTCAGCGATTCTAGGTTTCTTAGCAGTTTTAGCGCGGAAATTGATCACTTGACCAGGGGCAACCTGAAAAGAAGGGATATCAACTTTCTTATCATCAACGAGAACATGACCGTGAGTTACTAATTGGCGTGATTGTTCACGAGTTCTGCCCATACCTAAACGGAAAACAATGTTATCAAGACGAGTTTCTAGACTCTGCATGAGAACAATCGGAGCCTCACCAGTACTCTTGAAAGCTTCGCGAGCATAACGCTGCATCTGCCTTTCTAAAATGCCGTAGATGAATTTAAGCTTCTGCTTCTGAAGTAATCTTTCACCGTAATCGGATTTCTTTCTTGGACGAAGATTCTGGCGGCGGCGAGTTTCACCGGCGGCAGCTAAGCCGAATTTTTGACGTAATTTGACCTTAGGGCCTATGTACCTAGCCATAGTTAATTGAATTTGAAATTAATTTATATTTGCTACTAGCCTCACTTACCCTGACGGTGGGCGATTTGGAGGTAACAATAGCGGTTTGACAGACTCAGGAGCAGCAGACTCCTCTTTAAAATAAAAGGAATATTAAATATCCCTAGTCTATCCTCCCATTTAACAATATTAGACTATCAGGTATTAATGAATTAGTCAATCCTTAGTTTTACAATTTATAATCAGTATTGCCCCGTCTTTATAGGGCGAAACGGAGCGACAAGTTAAAGGTCCCTCAGGGATATTTTTATGGGCAGACATGGATACTGGTGATTTAAAAAACCAAGTAATTTTGGGTAGAACTTCGATTGTTTGAGCCTGAGCGCCGCCAATAGCAGTTCTCCAGGATTCAAGGATGTTTATATGTAAGTTTAGATTCTGATAAGGGGTTTCGGTAGGGTTGCGAAATTGAGCAGTTAAATAAGGTCGACCATCTTCATAAATTATTCGCGGATCGGTAAGAATATTTTTATCTCCTCGTCCGGTAATAATGAAATACGATAAAGCTACAATAATTAATAAGAGTGGCAACAAGATTATTAATTGTTTTTTGGTGAACATAGCGACTATCTATTATCTCCGCTACCATGCAATACTCCTCTTTTTATTCTAGAGTGTAGTTTATCTAAATTTCCTTGAGCGATATCTGACATTTTTAAATTAAATTCCGTAGCTAATTGAGCAACATACCACATCACATCACCTAACTCTTTACTCAGTTCAAGCTTGTCTTCATCGCTAACCTGGCCAGCCTTGTCTCTAATAATTTTTTTTATTTTTTCGGCCACTTCTCCAGCTTCGCCAGTCAAACCCAAAACAGGATATATATAATTATTTCCTTGGTTAGGATATACTGCGGTTCTTTTTGATTCTTCTTGATATTTATTGAAATCCATATAATTTAATTAATGCGG
>CAYUEO010000122.1:0-3184 GCA_964443755.1 uncultured Gammaproteobacteria bacterium
TGATAGCATGAGATATTAAAATTTAATAATATGGATAACAACCTTAAACAACCCATGTCGCCAATTTTTGATGGCGTAGAAAAAGCTATTAGAATCTGGTGGGAACATTTAATGAAGTTTGCCATGGTTTATGTGTGGAGCTTTGTTTATGCTCTGATTCCGCTAATTATTATGGGCGCCATGACGATAATTAATATTTTGTATGGTCAGAACAGCGTCTTCTTACAAATATTAACATCGAGTGTTGCTGCGGTTGCTAGTTTAATAGCGGCATATTTTGGTATCCGGGGACAAATAGGAGCATATTTATTAATTAAGAAGGGTTATACAGGAGATGAAAGGGAAATATATAAAGACACTAAAGTCTGGTTTTGGCAGTACTTAAGCTTATCCTTACTGATTGCACTTTTTGTTTTACTATGGATGCTATTATTAATCGTTCCTGGTATTATATATGCTGTTTTTTATGGCTTTGCTTCTTATGTCCTATTTTTTGAGAATAAAACAGGTCTAGCAGCTATTAAAAGAAGTAAGGAAATTATCACCGGTTATTGGTGGCCAGTATTTGGGCGATTTTTAGTGATTGGCCTTTTTGTTAGTGCGATTTCCGCTTTAATTGCTTTACCACTTGATCAAATGGTAGAAAAAAGTGCTAATTGGTATCTTTACAACTTAGTAGTTCAGGTTGTAAGCTTATTAATTAGTCCTATCTTTTTAATCTACGTCTATAATATGTATGTTGAACTTAAAGATAAGAAATTAGTCAATTAGTTAATGCTCTTAATGAATATACCGGATTACATAATTAATATTGTTAGTCGCCTCAAAACCTCTGGTTATGAGGCTTTTATTGTGGGCGGCTGCGTGAGGGACGTGCTCATGAATAAATTGCCAAAGGATTGGGATATTACTACTAACGCTCATCCCCAACAAATTTTACAGGTTTTTCCGGAAGGGAAATATGAAAATGATTTTGGTACAGTACTTCTACCAATTCGTGAGTCAGGTCAAAATTCCGACCCTAAGGTTAAGCCAATTGACGTTGTGGAAATAACTACCTATAGAAGTGAGCAGGGGTATTCGGATCGTCGTCATCCAGATACTGTTGTGTTTGAAAAAAATTTGGATAAGGATTTAGAAAGAAGAGATTTTACTATTAACGCTCTAGCCCTGGATCCGGATGATGATAGAAATATTATTGACTTGTTTGGTGGACAAAAAGATATTAAAGCCAAAATTATTAGATCAGTGGGCGAACCTTCTGATCGTTTTAAGGAGGATGCTTTGCGCATGCTTAGAGCGGTTAGATTTAGCTCACAATTAGATTTTACGCTTGAACCTAAAACGCAGCGCGGTATATTTAAGATGGCCGGCAGTATTAAATTTGTTTCTCCGGAAAGAATTCGTGACGAGCTGATAAAAATCTTATCTTCTGGTCGTCCAGCTAGCGGCTTTATGCTGCTTCACGATACAAAGCTTCTTCAATATATCTTGCCGGAGCTAGAGCAAGGTTTTGATGTTAAGCAGGACCGCCACCATATTCATACCGTATTTAAACATAATATTTTATCATTAGAAAACTGCCCCAGTCCCGAGTGGCAAGTGCGCCTAGCAGCTTTGCTGCATGATATTGGTAAACCTAAAACCAGGAAAATAATTGATGGCATAGCCACTTTTTATAATCATGAATATGTAGGCGCTAAAATTACTGATAAAATAATGTCTAGGTTGCGGTTTACTAATGATGACAGAGAAAGAGTAGTGAATCTGGTCAAAAACCACATGTTTTATTATAATGTTGATGAGGTCTCAGCCGCTTCAGTTCGTCGTTTAATCGTTAAAGTTGGTCAGAAGAATTTAAAAGATCTAATAGATTTGAGAATATCAGATCGTCTTGGCTCAGGAACCCCTAAAGCTAAGCCTTATAAGCTCCGTCATTTGGAATATATGATGGAGAAAGTGCAAAATGATCCAATTTCTGTGAAGATGTTAAAGGTAAATGGTGACGATGTTATAAAAATTATAGGTATCCCCCCCGGACCTAAAGTAGGAGCGATATTAGACGTACTGCTTAGTGAAGTAATTGAAAACCCAGAGTTAAATACAAAAATATATTTAAGTAAACGAGTTAAAGATTTGGCCAAGTTAGAACTAGCTGAACTTAGATTACAGGCCAAAGAAGTGATAGAAGAAAAAAGAGTAGAAGAAGATAAAAAGATTAAGCGTCAATTTAAAGTTTAATAAATAATATCAATATATAGCTATGAAAAAAATTACATATTTTTTGTTTTTAGTGTTTGTTGGTTTAACAGTCTCAGCTTGTACTACCACAACTAATGAAGAAGTCATAGTTGATAATTCTAATAATATAATATTACCGGTCTCACCTGTTGAGCCGGCACCAGTTAGTGAAGAGCTGGTTAACAATAATAACAACATGAAGTCACTTGAACAACACGAAGATTTATTAGGTGAGTATTCTCAGGCAGTAATTAAAACTAATCTAGGAGATATTACGGTTAAGTTCTATGGTGAAGACTCACCGGTCACCGTAAATAATTTTTTAAATTTAGCTAAAGAAGGGTTTTATGACGGCATTAAGTTCCATCGGATAATTAAGGGCTTTATGATCCAAGGCGGTGACCCGCTTACTAAAACTGCTGATGTGAACTTGTACGGTACTGGTGGTCCTGGTTATAAATTTCAAGATGAATTTAATACTAAAAAGTTAGTAGCAGGCAGTTTAGCTATGGCTAATTCCGGGCCAGGAACTAATGGTTCTCAATTCTTTATTGTTACCGCCGAAGAAACTCCTTGGCTCGATGGTCGCCATACAAATTTTGGTCAAGTGGTATCTGGTTTAGATATCGTACAAAAGATTGAAGCGGTAGAGACAGGTGTTAATGACCGTCCGATTCAGGATGTCGTTATTGAAGGTATTGAATTGTTAAAATAATAAACTATCTTTGTTTTAGGAAACTAAAACACCCCGCTAACGCGGGGTGTTTTTTCTAAATGTACAAGTTAGAATCTCTTTTCTAGAGGGCGAGCTTCGTTGACAACAACTTGGCGTCCATCTAATTCCTGACCATTATACATATCAATAGCGGCTTGGGCTTCGTCGTCGTTTTCCATTTCAACAAAACCAAATCCCTTAGAGCGTTGGGTCATGCGATCCATGATT
>CAYUEO010000123.1:0-3154 GCA_964443755.1 uncultured Gammaproteobacteria bacterium
CCGAAAGCTGACAACCAATTCTGCCAATTCCGTAAGCCAACATTAACCCCGGAGCACAAGCATCTATAACATGCACTAATTTCAACCCTTTTTTATGGGCATAATAGACTACCGCACCGCCACCAATTATTAATCCGCCATAAATGCTTAATCCTGAACCTGAAAAAAGCACTCCAATAGGGTCGGCTGCAAAGCGTTCTAAATCTTCTACGGCATCGAAAAGTTTGGCTCCTAAAATTCCACCTATGGCAGCAATAAAAGTCATGTTTCCTACATGTTGGTAGGGACGAACGACTTCAGTTACTTCTTTGGGTTCAGGTAAACGCTGTTTTTCGGCATCCCTGTACTTTAAATAGGCTAAAACTACTGCTATTGCGAGTCCTGAAAGGAAATTTCCTTGTAAGGACAATACATAGTCGGGTAAATCTTCTATGGCTTGCTGGTAATTTAAAATGATGCCTCCAATTTTATATCCCACCACAAATCCAAAAATTCCGTTACCTATGAGGTCATTTAAAGAAGCTTTTTGTCCTTTCATTACATTGATGGTACTGGAAGATAAAAGTCCATCCGCTTCTTTTCTTTTCATTTCTTTTACAAAAAGTAAGTTTGCGGCTATGAATGCTAATGCTACCATAAATCCAAACATAGGTAATGGGAAGGAAAATGAAAATCCGAAGAGGTAGTTGATTAAATCTGATAGGAAAGGGAACATGAAATAAGTTGTTTGTTAATTGTCCCTCTCCAACACTCCCGAAGGGAGGGAGTTGGTTTGGAACTTGTATTTTGTTAATTGTTATTTGTTAATTTTTTGTCTTTTGTTTTCTATCTTTCTAACACATCACCCCTCCACCTCCCCTCAAGGGGAGAGTGCCTCCGCACAATGCCAGCTTCCAGTTTCTGTCTTCCATCTACCAATTCCCCAATCATTGTATTTTCATTATCAATAGCAATTAATTTAATGGATTGTATAGTGTTTTCAAGGGTTGAATCATAAGGTACTTTTACTTTTATATAATTTTCTGTAAATCCATTTAAAAATCCATCGTGCTGTTCTGACTCTAATAATACATTATAGGTTTTATGGAGGTGTTGTTCATAGAAAAAGCGTTTTTTCTTTTCTGAAAGGATGTGTAGCATTTTACTTCTGTCGCTTCGTACTTCTTTAGGGACAGGGTTTTCTAATTTAACAGCAGTAGTATTTTGTCTTTCAGAATAGGTGAAAACATGCAAATAGGAGATAGGAAGCTCATTTAAAAATTGATAGGTTTCTAAAAAATCCTCATTGGTTTCATCGGGAAAACCTACAATAACATCAACACCTATGCATGCATGAGGCATTTTTTCTTTAATCCGATATACCCTGTCGGCAAAAAGTTCTTTTTCATATTTTCTTCGCATCATTTTCAATAGTTTGTTAGAACCTGATTGTAAAGGAATGTGAAAGTGAGGCATAAATTTAGTTGATAGTGCTACAAAATCTATGGTTGCATTGGTAAGTAAATTAGGCTCTATGGAAGATATTCTGTAGCGATTAATTCCTTCCACTTTATTAAGTTCAACCACCAATTGATGAAAATCTTCCTTGCCTTTTCCTTGACCGAAATCGCCAATATTTACGCCTGTCAATACCACTTCTTTGATGTTGGTAGTGGCAATTTCTTGAGCTACTTTTATGGTTTCGCCTATGGAATTGTTTCGGCTTTTGCCTCGAGCCAACGGAATGGTGCAGAACGAACAAAAATAATCACAACCATCTTGTATTTTCAGAAAGGAACGTGTTCTGTCTCCCTGCGAAAAGGAGGGAATAAATTGGTTTACTTCTTTGATTTTAGAAGCAAAAATTTGAGCGGTTTCTTTCTTTTCAATTTGTGTTAGATGTTCAATGATTTTAAACTTTTCGGAAGCACCCAACACCAAATCAACACCATAAATTTTTGCAATTTCTTCGGGTTTCAATTGAGCATAACAACCTATAATGGCAACAAATGCACTAGGATTTATTTTTAATGCTTTATTTACAAGTTGCTTACATTTTTTATCTGCATTTTCGGTAACGGAACAGGTGTTAATCACATACACATCGGGTGTGTCATCAAAATCAACACGAGCAAAGCCTTCCTCTTCAAACATACGTGCAATGGAAGATGTTTCTGAAAAATTCAGTTTACAACCAAGTGTATATAAAGAGACTTTTTTATTTGGATTCATAAGGTTGCAAAAGTACTAAATAAGGATTAGAAATTAGAAATAGAAGATGAGCCCTCTCAAAATTATCTAAATAAAATAGTTGAAATTCTTCAATTGATCAATTCAAAAGAGCCAATGTATTTTTCATGCGTTTTATAGCTTCAGTTAATACTTCTTCTGAAGCGGCATAAGATAAGCGAATACACTCAGGATTTCCAAAAGCATCACCACTAACTAGGGCAATTAAACCTTCATCAAGCAAAAACATACATAAATCACTAGAATTAGTGATGGTGGTATTTTTATAGGATTTTCCAAAATAGGCAGACACATCAGGGAAAAAATAAAAAGCTCCTTTGGGTTCATTTAAAATAAGACTAGGAATTTCACTTAATAATTGATAGACTAAGTTTCTTCTTTTTTCAAAGGCAATAATCATTTCGTTTACCACAGAAGCATCGGCTTCTAAGGCTGCTTGAGCAGCTTTTTGTGCAATGCTACAAGTTCCAGAAGTAAATTGTCCTTGCATTTTTGTACAAGCATCAGCAATCCATTTGGGAGCACCAATGTAGCCAATTCTCCAACCCGTCATGGCAAATCCTTTAGAAACGCCATTAACAGTTACTACTTGCTCATTTATAAAGTCAAATTGAGCAATGCTTTCATGTTTTCCAATAAAATTAATGTGTTCGTAAATTTCGTCAGAAACAATAATGATATCGGGATAATTTTTTATGAGTTGAGAAATTTCAAAAAGTTCTTCTTTGGTATAAACAGAACCACTCGGATTGCAAGGAGAGCTAAACCAAAGCATTCTGGTTTTAGGTGTAATGGCAGCTTTTATTTGAGCAGGAGTAACTTTGAAATCAGTTGAAATGGAAGAAGAAATTAAAACAGGAGTGGCTTCTGTAATTTTTATCATTTCTATATAACTTACCCAAGATGGAGCTAACAAAATGACTTC
>CAYUEO010000124.1:0-3111 GCA_964443755.1 uncultured Gammaproteobacteria bacterium
CTATTTTTCAGATTACCCAACTTGGATTTTTAAATCATTAAAATATTCAATACTAGTTCTTTTCCCAATAGGATTAATTTCTGTTCTATTTAAAAAAGATTTTTTTGGAGCTTTCTTTTTAATCATCCTTATCATCATCATCATCATTATTGGATTAATCATTGAAAATTTATTATTTCACGCTAACTTTCCTGCAGGAAGAACCAGTTTGCTATTTTTCCCTTTATTTGGTCTATTTTTCTATTACTTTATTTTACATCTAATAACTTTTTATGCTCCTTTCAAAAAAATTATATTAATATGTTCTATATTAATTTCTTCTCTTTTAATTTATCATTTCAGTAACAACATAAATTTAAAAACCACAAAAACTTGGCATTATGATTCTCAAACCAAAGATGTAATACTTACCATTGAATCTTATGCAAAAAAGAATAAAAATCCTTCGGCAATAAGTTGATTATGGATATTTGAACCAAGCATCAACTATTATATCAGTTCACGAAAACTAAATATCGCTAAAGTATCAAGAGAAGGTATTGATTTATCTACCGATTTCATTTATACCTTAGAAGATAATTCAAATCTTGCTGGATATAAACCAATAAAAAAATACACTGAAATAGGTTCGTGTTTATTTGTAAAAAAATAACCGTCTTCAGCCTGAGGCAGACAGGTTTTCGAAATTTTTAAAGGTCGGAAACCAACTAACAATACTCAAACGTACAAAACACAAAATTTTGTGAGGTATAAAAAGGTGTAGGATGGTCGATATAAAAACTTTCTACTAATTTAAAATGTTGGTTAAAAGTAGTGGTAAGGCTTTCTTTAGAGTATTGTTGAATTTCAATGCCACTACATTTTTTAGGACCATTTTCAGAAAAAGTAGCAATGGTCATCTTGCCATTTTTGCATACCGCATTGTTTACCAAATTAAGGTAGCTTTCCACCTCTTTTTTATCGGTTAAAAAATGAAAAACAGCTCTGTCGTGCCAATAATCGTACTTTTCTGTGGGGTTAAAAAGTGTAACATCTTCAACTATCCATTTTACCTTATTGGCTTTTTCGCCTAATCTTTCTTTTGCTCTGTTTATAGCTGCTTCAGAAATATCTAACACCCTTATATTGGTGTAACCCAATGTTAATAAATTATCTACTAAAAAGCTATCGCCACCACCAACATCTATAATGGCAGCAGCTTTATTTTCACAATATTTGGTAATTTGTTCTAAAGAGGTTTCGGGAGTTGGTTGGTACCAGCTTACTTCATCTAATTGCTTAGAAGTATATATCTTTTGCCAATGTTCTTTTCTGTCCATCTATGTTTAATTTTTTACAAATTTCAGTACTTGCTGACGTTTTTCTGTAATAATATTCAGAAAATAAATTCCTGCAGGAAGTGATTTTATAGCAATACGATTAGTGAAATTATCGGTTCTTTCAATTAGTATTTTTCCGCTAATATCAGTAATAAAAAAAGTGTATTTTTCATTAGCAGGCAAACCAACTATTGTAAGTTGTTCTTTAGCAGGATTGGGATAAATAGTGAAATCAGCAGTATTGTTAAGTTCGTTTACGGTAAGTGCATCATTATTAAATTGTGTTTGAGCAGCATCAGCATTTTGCTGAAGGTGTAACAAGCTGTCTCCTGCTAACAAAGCAAAAGCGACCACATGTTTGCCACCTGGAGCAATAGAAAAGTTGTTAGCACTAATAACATGGGCTACATCATCGCCATTAAAGCCACCTGCCAATAAATTATTAGTGCTAAGTGCAGTATGTTTTTCTAAGGTAGAGAAACCATCATTAATGTTCATGCTGCTACCACTTCCGTTTACGTCTATTGCGTGTGCCACCAAATTGTCGGTGGTTAAGAGTTTAATTCCGGCATACAAAGAATCAGTATCAAGAGCATACACAAAACCTAATTTCCTGCTGAGGTCTGTTCCAGCTTTGTTTACATTTGGTTGGAGAATATCCCAATCGGAAAAAATCCCTGCATATACATTGTTGAGTGTTGCCCCACTCTGGTTTTCAATTTCATACACAACAATTACAAAATGGTCGTTGGGCGAAGTTGGATACGCATAAGAAAGTTGTTTAATACTAACTTGCAAAGGATTTGGCGATTGTAAATCATCCATAAAACCAATTAAATCTAAAGCAGAAACATAAGGCGGATGGTAAGCCACATTAAAAATACTACCAAAATCTTGGTCGAAACCACTTGCTCCCCTAATGGGGTCGGAAACCCTTGTAGAGCCATCAGTAATCATAAAACCTGCTTCATAAAGCAATTGTTTGCCTTTATAAATAAAACCTCTACCAATAGTATTGTTATTGTCGTTAAATCCAATTTTACCCTTGCTAGTAATGGTGGTACTAATAAGGTTTTCTTCTAAATGGATATAATCTGGATTGATAAGTAAGTTGAAATAATGCTTGTATGAAAAAGTGCCGTTGCTTATCGTAGCTTGGAATAAAATACTTTCGTTGAGGTTAGCTCCCGAAAGGATTTCTACTGTAAATGGTTGGGTATAATTGCTGGCAGTATCTAGCATGTTTAAGTTCGGAAAACTGCTCACATTATTAATAATATTTACAAAAGGAGAGGAAGAACTAAGCGTTACACTACTGCCGTTAATGGGATTTAAAAAATTGGTCAACTCAGTTATAATACGAAGTGTATCGCCATTCTCAAACAAATTATTGTTGTTGTCGGTGATGTTTTTGTTGGTAATATCTGCAAATTGAGCAGTAGTATTGTTTAACGCATTAAAAAGATTTAACCTGCCTGTACCAAGTTTGTTGATATAAGATGGATTTTGCGTACTGATGTCATCTGTAGTAGCTTTAAGTTGGGCGGCTACTTGTTGGGCGGTATAAGTAGGGAATTCATTTTTTACAATGGCAGCAGCAGCAGCAACTATAGGAGCAGCCATAGAAGTCCCACTGTTAGTACCGTAGTTGTTGCCAACGGTGGTAAAAATCATTTCCCCTGGAGCAGCAATATCAATATGGTAACCGAAATTGGAGTTGCTTTTTCTAATGTCACTTTGGTCGGTAGCTGCAACATTTAGTACACCATCATAACTTGCAGGATAAAAAGGC
>CAYUEO010000125.1:0-3095 GCA_964443755.1 uncultured Gammaproteobacteria bacterium
TTTTAAGAATCATAGCACTAAGCCCTTCGCTAAAATGCTTTCGCTTCAGCTTAGTGCTTACGGGGGGTTAAACATTCCAATTATTCAGGTGGTCATCTAGATTCCATATAGAAATATATTTAATCCCATCCTTATTTGAAAAAGGAAGTTCGTCCATTGTAATAATCCATTTTTCATAATTATCATTTATAGCATGTAATGAAGCTTGTTCTCTACTTAATGTTTTTTCATTTTCAATAGTAAAGGAAACTTGAATGTATAAGTTTTTTTCATTTTTTTTTGCAACAAAATCAATCTCTTTATTTCTCATGTGTCCAACAAAAGTTTCAAAATTATGGTTAAGCAATTGTAAGTAAACCAAGTTTTCTAAAAGGTATCCATATCCATGCGTAAAACCAGAATAAAGATAGTTTTTAAATGCTAAATCATTTAAATAATATTTTACATTCCCGCCAACTATTTCTTTGCCTTTTAAATCAAATCTCTCGCATTTATGAATAATATACGTTTGTAAAACATAGCCTATATAATTAGCAATAGTGTCATAAGTTGTTTTTCTTTTTTTATCGTTAAAGTAGTTAACTAAATTGGTTATTGATGTTAGTGTTGCTACATTATTTACTAAGTAAGTAAATACATCTAAAAGTAAAGAAGTGTCTTTAACATGGTGTCGCTGTATAATATCTCTTAATAAAATAGTGTCTCTTAAAGCCCCAAGGTAATGTCTTTTAGTCTCTTCGTTAGGTAGATGAAATAATTCTGGAAGCCCTCCTGTTTGTAAATAGTGTAGATAATTTATTCTATTTTTAGTTAAGCTTAAATGCTCGCAATATTCCTCAAAACTAAAAGGCAAAACGGTAATTTGAACATATCTACCTGAAAGTAATGTTGATAATTCGCCTGAAAGTAATTCGGAGTTAGAACCAGTAATTACTATTTCCACTTCTTGTGTAAAGTCTTGAGATAAAGCATTTATTAATTTTTCCCATCCTTCTATTTGTTGTATTTCATCAATAAACAAATAATACTTTCCCTTAACATTAAAATGATTTTTATAATATCGAATAAAAGCATCTAATTTTTTATAATCACTTAGAAAGTCAAATTCTAAATATTCGGTATTAATGTATAGGGTATTTGTTTTTTTTACTCCACTATTAATCAGTTGTTCTATATATTGGCGTAAAACATAACTTTTTCCAACCCTTCTTTGTCCAACCAAAACTTTTATAAGCCGATTATCTTTAAACTGATTGAGCCAATTAAGATATTTATTACGCTTAAACCCTGTTTTTGAAGTAGAATGCCAAAAATTATACTTTTCGATATTTGCAATATATTCTTCCATAAACTATTTTTTTGTCAAAAATACAAAATATTCTTTTTAAAACGAATATTTTGCATAAATTATACCATTTTAACTTCTTAATGCCGCAAAGGTATTTCCTTAAAGTATAATGCCGATGTAGATTTTAAGGAGCATTTATACTGATTCTTAGTGGTTTTGCAATAACAAAGCTACTTAGAACCAGTTATACCGATACTTTATTTTATAAATCAAAACAGCATCGGTATATGCGACATTTAAAATCACAATCGGTAATATTTAATCCCCCGTAAGTCCGCCTGAGTTGGATTGCGAGGGCAAAGAGGGCGGTTACTTAGTCCGAGCAAACACAATACGTTAAAAAATTAGTATTTTTGATTTATGAATTTTAAGAATCATAGCACTAATCCTCTGCTAAAATGCTTTCGCTTCAGCTTAGTGCTTACGAATAAAAAGGACATTCTGGACAAACTCTATTCAATAACTAGCAACCATGAAAAAAACACATAAAATAGTAACCAAAATGATGAAAACAGATGCTTTTAGCCAATGGTTGGGCATCGAAGTAATTGAATCAAAAGAAGGGTATTGCCAACTAAAAATGTCGGTAAGACCAGAAATGTGTAATGGATTTGGTATTATACATGGTGGCGTAACTTTTTCACTAGCCGATAGTGCGTTGGCTTTCGCTTCTAATGCTCATGGCAGATTGAGTGTTGCTTTGGAATGTTCTATTTCTTATCCTAATCCGGTAAATGTTGGCGATACTTTATTTGCAGAAGCTACAGAAGTAAATTTATCTAACAAAATAGGCATTTACAATATTCCTGTAACTAACCAAAATGGGTTGTTGGTGGGGGCTTTTAAAGGCACTGTTTACCGCACAAGCAAAAATTGGGAAGTTTAAAAACTTCACTTCAAATTATACATATACACCAAATTCTTTTCTCCTACTACTAAGTTGAGAACATTGTCGTTATTAATGTCTTCTATCATAAACGGTGTTGAACCAGCTAATGGAAAATCTTGTTCTATCACCCCAGCATCATTAAGTAAATAAATTCCTGAATTTGTTACAACACCTATTCTTTTCGTTTTATCAGGCATTGTGAAAATTTGTGGTTTATGTGTTATTTTACTACTAAATTCTAAACTAAACAACTAATTTTGACTGGCATCATTAGCACCTAACGTATTTTCATAACAATAAAAATAAGTTGCTCCATTTACTGTGGGAGTAATACTTATCGGATTAAAGAAATAAAAATCAGAAATTTGATTGTCTATTGGTTTAATTTGCTCCAATTTATCGTTAAAAAACAACTTAATCACATTTCCCGAAGTATCCATAGAGGTTAAAAAAGTATTAGCTAAGTCGTTTCCTACCACCAAATACTGATTATTAATAGTATTAGTAATATTGTTTTTCAATTCCAACCTGTCTTTCCCATTGCGCTGAACCACTTTTACCTTACCATTTTCGGTTGTAACAACAATGTAATCTTTGTTTCCCATGATAAAATGTTTGATTAATCCGCTGGGAGCGCTTTTGGATGGAGTATATTCCCATCCATCAACCAAGTTTCCTTCCTGTGTGTAATTATAGAGTTGATTGTTGTTACATCCTATTAAAAGCCTATAATTTCTATTTTTATCATAATCCAATGGAGCTACGCTTGTAGTTGCTTCTGCTTTTAACAGAGTTGGGAAATTACCAACATTTTTTCCATTCCTGTCCAATAAATAAATGTTGTTTTTTGTGTTAAAA
>CAYUEO010000126.1:0-3094 GCA_964443755.1 uncultured Gammaproteobacteria bacterium
CCTAATAAAATAATGAAAATAAAAATACCCAATGAAACAGTAAATCCCGACAAGAATGTTCGGAGTTTATTTTTTTTTATGGTTTGAAATATTTCTTGCCAACTGTCTCTACTAAACATAATCGGAAGCTCTAATTTGAATTACTTTTTTATCTTCAATAATTACCCCATCTTTTAATTGAACAATTCGTTTACACATATTGGCAATATCAGGCTCATGGGTAACAACTAAAATGGTTTTTCCTTCATCATTTATTTCCTGAATAAGTTGCATTACCTCATAAGAAGTTGTCGAATCTAATGCACCAGTTGGTTCATCTGCCAACAATACTTTGGGTTGAGCAGCTAATGCTCTTGCAATTGCTACTCGTTGTTTTTGACCACCAGATAGTTCGCTTGGTAAATGTGTTGCCCACTCAGATAATCCAACCTTTTTAAGGTATTGCATGGCAACTTCCTCTCTTTCCTTTCGGGGAATTCGTTGATAATAAAGGGGTAGGGCTACATTCTCTAATGCTGATTTATAGTTAATCAAATTGAATGATTGAAAAACAAAACCTAAAAATTTGTTTCGATACTTGGCTGCTTTTGTCTCATTTAAGTTTACAATTGGAACTCCATCTAAGGTGTATGTTCCCGAATCTAACAAATCTAACATTCCTAATATATTGAGTAATGTTGATTTTCCTGAACCTGAAGACCCCATAATGGCAACTAATTCGCCTTCTTCCACACTAAAGTTAATTCCTTTTAGTACGTGAAGCACGTTGCTACCCATTTTGTACGATTTATGGAGGTTTTTTATTTCTATCACAATATTTTATATATATACTCAACACAAATGTAGTTTTAATCTTCTTATCCAAAAGTTAATATTACATAAATGGGAATTCTAAATGATAAATGGTCAATAGAATTTGTGCAATTAAATTCAAACACTTTTTTTAATTTAAACTGCAATTTTTGTTCGTATTATCACTTTTATGAAGAACCTAATTTGAAAAATTGGAATATAATTATAATGATTTCTGCTCTTTATTTAATTAAATCATTCATCTATTTGTTATTAAACAATTTGCTAAAAAGTTCTTTAGTGTTTTATGTTTGTTTGAAATTACTCGCATCCAAATTAAAAAAATAAAACCTATTAATCAACTACTTAACCTAAAATTGGATTTATTGAATTTCGTTAGTAATCTTCAATTTTCAGTAATGATTATGGGTATTATCACGTATGCTAGTGTTTTTATTTACTATAAAACAAAATTAAAACAAGGGCTTTATTTCCTCAATTACTTATTTATTTCATAAAAATTAAATAATAAACATCCGTTGCTTTTCGGTATATCAAAAAAAAATAATGATTTAAAACGAATAAGTTATAAGTAAAATCTTTTAACAAAATAGGCAACAATACGCTTTTAAACTATTAATAATCAGAGCACTTTTGGGTGTATAAATATTAACAAAAATAAATGCCATGAAAAAATTAATTTTAATCTCTATCCTAATAGGAGCTAACTTATTTGCAATAGCAAATGATAATAATAATGATAAAAATGTTGCTGAAAAGAAACATAAATTAAACTATAATGAATTTATGACCAAGTATGGTGATAATGATACTGCTGCAGTAATTATAGAAATATTTTTTGATAAAAGAAATAATGCTGCAAAAGGACAAATGTCTTTCTTGCCTATATCTGCAGCAATTACATTTGCTTTGCCTCCAGTAGGCGTTGGATTAATGGTTATTTCTACTCCTCTTTTTATTAATGGAATGATTGTCAACCAAAAATACAATAGAAAAAAATTAATGAATATCTTAGAAGAATATCAATATAACAATGAGCTTCCTCTTAAATTGAAAGATCAGGTTATTGCAATTTTGGAGGCTGAAAACGATCTAAAAGAAATTGAGTATGTTAAAAATAATACGTTGGAGTTAAAAAAGGTACATGTTGAATCAAACCAACCTAAAGATGATGAAATCGTTTTATTAAATTAAGATTTTAGTTTAAATTTGATAGGTATAATTTAAATGAAGGAAGGTCGTTAGTTTTAACGGCCTTCTCTATTTTTATTGATTTATGTGAGTTGAGTATATTAACTCAATTCCAACATTCTGTTCACTGATTTCAATGCTTTTAAACGAATGGATTCTTCTACAAAAATTTCGGGTTGCAAATGCACCAAGCTTGCGTGAATTTTTTCTAAGGTATTTAGTTTCATATACGGACATTCGCTACAAGCACAAGTATTGTTAGTTACTGCAGGGGCAGGAATCAATTTTTTGTGTGGCACGGCTTGTTTCATTTTATGGATAATACCCACTTCAGTGGCAACAATAAATTCTTGCACGTTGCTTTCTTCCACATGTTTCAGTAATGCTGTAGTTGAACCCACAAAGTCGGCTTCATCTAAAATAGATTCTTGACATTCTGGATGAGCAATTAGTTCTGCATTTGGGTATTTGCCTTGTAAAAATTTTAATTTATCTACCGATATTTCTACGTGTACTTCGCAAGCTCCATCCCACAGAACCAAATTTCTTCCTGTTTTTTTGGCTACATATTTACCTAGATTAATGTCTGGAGCAAAAATTATTTTTTCATCTTTTGGCAAACTATCTACAATTTTTACTGCATTGGAAGAAGTACAAATAATATCACTCAAGGCTTTTATCTCAGCAGAGCAATTGATGTAACTAATTACGGTATGATTGGGATATTGTTTTAAAAATGCTTCAAATTTATCGGTTGGAGCAGAATCTGCCAAGGAACATCCTGCATTCAAATCAGGGATAATTACTTTTTTAGTAGGATTGAGAATTTTTGCAGTTTCGCCCATAAAATGTACGCCCGCAAACAAAATAACATCCGCATTGGTTTTGGCAGCTTCTTGTGCTAAGCCTAAACTATCTCCAATAAAATCAGCAATGTCTTGAATTTCTTCTTGTTGGTAATAATGAGCCAAAATTACTGCGTTTTTTTCTTTTTTTAATCGAGCGATTTCTTCTATTAGGTTTTTTCCCTTTGCCAACTCAGCTGTTACAAATCCTTTCTCTTTTACTTCTTGAAGTTTGTTCATTTTTT
>CAYUEO010000127.1:0-3073 GCA_964443755.1 uncultured Gammaproteobacteria bacterium
GAGGAATATCTAAATCCGTATTATCAAGATTAGCGGTGCGATAACCGATTATTCTCCCTCGTCCGGCGCCAGGAATAACTCGGCCCCGGAAAGTAGCCAACTTCATTCTTCCTAAAGCACTAACTTTATAAAAAGCGCCTAAGAGTAATAAGACGGCAATGATCTGCACTGGAGATAAAAAGTTTTTATTAAATACCGCATCAAGAATCAAAGCTGATAAAGGCCAAAATAATTCAAGAATCGTGGCGGTTGAAGCACTGACTCGTCGCAGTCCAAAATAATATAAAAACATACCCCCCGCCCCGCTAGTAAAGACGATTAGAGCCAGAAGACTGTATTGGGTTGAAGTAATATTTGCACTAGCTGCTAAATTACCAGTAGAAACAACGACCACGAAAGCTAAAACTGAAGTTACAAGAAAACGTAAGGCGGCTACAGCTTTATAATCTAAATGGTTCGCTATTCTTTTACCAAAAACAGTTGAAGAGCCAAAGGCAAAAGCAGCTATTACCGCAAAAGCAGCAGCGCTATTACGCCAGTCAATTATAAAATCTCCTAAATTATTCGAGAAGACTAATAAATAACTAGCGATAATTGCCAGGGCTGTCCATAAATAAAATTGACCGGGTAACTTTTCTTTCAAAACCACTCTAGCTAGAAAAAGAGCAAAAAAGGGCTGTAACTTTTGCAAAACAATCACCGTTGCAAAACTAGCTTGTCCGTCCATAGCCGCAAAAAAAGCTTTAGTAATCATCAGCGTGCCAATCAGGCCGCCGAAGACACTAATCCAAATAATGGCGCTCCAGCTTTTAAAACTCAAAGCTTTAATTTTGTAATAATTTATAAACAAAAAAGGGCTAAGAATTATTAGTCCCAAAAGATGCTCCCAAAATACTACTAACTCAGGAGACAGGGCGTAAAATTTTGGCCGTAAAAACAAGCCGTCCAAGCTCCAAAAAAGAGCAGCCAACATAATCGCGGCTGATCCGGCGGCTAACTGTTTGCTATGATTCATATCTTAAATTTCCCGATGTTTTCTAAAGTAATATTTATATTTTATCATACACCCATCAATTCGCCTACACCAAAAAACCAGATTTATACCTAGCTATTGACAAGGCGTATGATATGTGTTATAATATATTCAGTTATCAGTTAATTAAAAAACAAATCACAAAAAAAGTGGAGAGTAACCATGAAATGGATACTTAACATTGTATTCGCAGCAATGAATATTGTTGCATTGTTTTTTGCAGTAGCATTTATTATTGCTTGGACCGCATAAAAGTCTGCTACGCAAAAAAAAGCAGTTACACTTGTAACTGCTTTTTTATTTTTTCTATCTGACTCGCTTAATTTCCCAGCCAAACCGGCTTATTAACGCTATAGTCCCAAATCACCCATTTTGAGATATCATTAATAGCACTGTAATAATCATTACTGGCTTTAATAGTGACCGAATTATGATCGCCTAAATTAAGAGGAATCGGAGTGCCGGCCTCAAATAAATAATTCTGATTATCCAAGCGGCTCATTTCTACCGACATCTGCTGACCATCTTGGATATAATTTACGCTATAACTTAAGTTATCAGGTAAAGTATCGTTAAAAGTACCATGTCTATAATAACCCGTCACCGGAATCTTAATAATTTTTATATTCTCATTAGGCTCTGATATAAACACAATGCGCAAATGCGGATCATAGAGTGGCCCCATCTCTCTGGTATATGAGAATTGATAAGGTGAATATGGGCTATCAGAAGTAGTATCGCAAGTTTGGGTCAAAACTGGCTGTCCTCCGACACAACCATCTGGAGAACTAGTAACAACTGTCCTGGTTTGATTCCCGTCCGAGCAAGGACTCCAATCAGAATAAGTCCAAGCGCTACAAGTTATATCATTACCACAAGCCTTAAGGGTAAAAGATTCTCCGCCCACACAACTGATCGGAAATGATTCGACAATTTCCCTTCTCTGATATCCGTCACTGCAATTAAACCAATCCGTATAGCGCCAAGAAGTACAAACACCACTCACACAAGGTTTACTAACTTCCGGCTCACCGCCACTACAACCTGCCGGTAAAGCTGATAATACTTGTCTAGTGTTTAAACCATCAGAACAATCGCCCCAAGGAGAATAAGTCCAAAAAGTACACTGACCAGGATCATCAGAGATAATTGGGCTAGTGCTGCTTGCTACCGGAGAAGGAGTCGGCTCTTTTCTATCTTCATTTTTCCGAGCAACCGGCTTCTGTTCTGCCTGACTAGCGAGACGATCGACAGAAGAATCAACAACTTTAATCTTATTAATATTATTATTAGTGATACCAATAGCTTTTTGCCTAACTACTTGAAAAGCCTGACTAGGACTACCTAAATAATGACCCCGTAAATCATCAGGAGAAATATAATAAGCCTCACCCAAACCTTCAACATTAAGCATAATCCGGCCGGCTAAGCGTTCAGGAAAACTTGAGTCTAAATAAGACTGCAACTCAGTTTTCTTAATACCAAGGCCAAACTCTCTCATTACTCTAAAAACATCTTCCGGCCGCCCAAGATAGGACCTTTCCTTGCTACTTGGATTAACATACCAGGCCTCACCGTTGGATTCTGTCTGGAGTAAAATTCTGCCTTGTAGACGATCAACTAATTCTTCGGCTTTAACGGATAAAGGTAGAATTAATAGAGCCAAGAAGCTAAGCCATAAAAACATCACTGACTTTTTCATAAACTTTTAATTAATATATAAAATCTTGATAAATCCCATAAGCTAGGGCTAAAGCGGAAATTAAAAAGATCGCAATATAATTCCATCTTGCTAAACTAGTTTGCAGGCTTTGTAAGACATAAATAAGAGCGTTTCTATCCTCTTCTTTGAAGTCGGTATTTTGTCGAACTTTATTAAGCAAATCAAGCTCCGCAATAACCTGATCTCTCTTACTCTCAACATTAAAACGATGAGCAAAATACCAGACAAAACCGATAGTGCCAATATACCAAGAAACCTGGACCCATGTCGCGCTGTACTGATTTAAAATAACAATAATACGATAAGCTAAAGTCGCT
>CAYUEO010000128.1:0-3068 GCA_964443755.1 uncultured Gammaproteobacteria bacterium
TTTCTTATCTAGGTCTCGTAGATGATTATTCTTTTCGGAAAGGTGCCCTGCGTATAGGTCTGAGCTGTGGTCATAGCGTCTCTTTAGCTCGTCTACCCTATCAATTGCTTCTTGTTCTACTTCCTTGAGTTCTTTTATACGTCCAAGATGTAGTTTAATGTCTTGAGCATTCCTAACGGAAGCGGCCTCCCAGGATACGCGATTGTTCTTAGCCTCTTGAGCTAGCTGACCAATCTCCCTATTAAAAGAATTAGCACGACCACGAATATCATCGAGCCGTGCCATTTCTTCCTGCTTATCCTCTCTTATATCCGCTAGTCTTTTCTCTTCCTTAGAGATTAGAGAGATGACCTCTTTAAGCTCTTTGGTTTTATTTGCTAGCTCCGTAAGAACGGCAGACCTTCCTTCTTTTAGAATACTCAACTCATCTTTCAGTATGATTGAGTTCTTCATTGTATTTATTTTATGGTTGATATAGTCAAGCGCTTATAGCCCCGACAGTGTAATGTTGACAGTTGCAGTACCGAAGTTTGCGGCCACCCCTGTCTCCTTGAGCGACATTCGCATATACTTGTATGCTACGTCAATGATAACGTTCAGGCTTTCTGGTGCCATCTGCCATTCACGTGGGGTGATGACAGAAGATAATCCAGTGGTATCGATGACTAGCTTGTGCCAGTTCGTTCCATCAGATGATGCTTCAAGCTGAAACTCCATAGTGTTTCCAGCCTCAGCTGCCCCCATTGCGTATACGAGGTCGATAGAGACCTTGGAGAATCCACCAGTTTCAAAGGTCTTACGATTACCAGTGTATGCTGCTGTTAGCGTCACACCACTGAAGGCCGTGAACGCTGGTTGATTTAAATTATGTAGCATGTTATTTCTTCTTAGCTTCCTTAGGCTCCTTAGGAGTCTCTTCCTTGACCGCCTTCTCAATGGTCATGAATTGATAGATAGTAACCCATTGTTTCGCAATCTCTTCAGGGAAATCTACCATTGATTCTGCATCAATGAAATACGCTTCTCCTTTATAGTTTAGGGATACCTCTTTATCTAATGGGTTCTTAACTAACATACTAGTGTACAATGGTTCCTAGAGAGTAAACAGTTGCTGCTGTTGGTGATGTTTGTACCCACATAAACTCCTTTGTGTTGTTCTGTGCGATGGTCATTGTTCCTGATAGTGTAAGACCTGTTGCTGTAGATACAGTGATAGTTTCAGCTGCGTCTGCTGTATTACGGATAGTAAACTTAAATGAAAGGTTTGTTCCATTAACTGGTGAGTTTGTTGCTGCATATACTGCTGCTGCGGTTGGAAGTGTATCTGCACGTCCAGCTCCTGCTGGGTCTCGAAGGATGAGTCCACCAAGGATTTGGTCAGCTGTATAAGCTACAACTCCTGCTGTTGCTAGAGTTGATATAGTAACGTTACGGAAGATGTTTCCTGTCGCTTGTAGATTTGTAAATGTGGTTGGTGTCTTTGGCATAATTCTACTTTAATTCTTTAACACAAGCCTTTATTTTATAGACTTGTCTCCATCCCCCCGTAGAGGGACAGAGCAAGGCTACAATACGTTATGCACTGTAAGCTGCGGTAGTTCCGAGAGAACCCCAAGAACGTCGCCAATCTTTGGTGTAGTTGCCCCAACGGCCGTATACTCCAACGGTAAGCGTCTTCTTGTCTTCGTCTACTTCGGTCCATGGCTGCATGCCCTCACGGACATCGTGCACAAACTTGGTAGCGCCTGGGACCACGAGGTACCATGCAGTGTCTGAACCGCCATTGATAGCATCCAAGAGTACAGAAGAAACCATTCCTACTGCTCCCTTGTAAACGTTAATGTCGTTGTTAGCATTGCCAGAAACGAGTTCTGATTCAGTGATAACTTGTGCGGTCTTCTCCAATGCAATTGGAAGGACGAGAGTTTCACGTCCGCCCATAGTCATAGGACCACCAGCGTCTGTCAATTGCTTACGAAGTGCGAGTCGAGCTGTCTCAAGATTTGTGTCTGAGAGAACGATACTTGTACTTGAAGCGTTAGACTGTGCTGATACTCCTGGTACTACTGAAGGGTGTTGTACAGAGAATGTCGGTACACCATCGTTGTAGTACTGGAAGCGGTAGCCACGGATAGATTCCTTTCGAGTGGTGAAACCTCCGTTGAAGAGCTGGAGACCAGACTCATCGACTGAGAAGTTATAGCCACGACCAAGGTCAGTAGCTTCATCAAGCTGTGAGCTGAAGTCTCGGTCCATGAGGTTTTCACGGGTGAGTTCAACTTTACCAGCGTAAGCAGTGTAGTCTACTGATGTTACGTAAGTCTTGTAGCGACCTAGTTCGTCAGTATCTTCACCTTCATCCTTTCGAGTAACTCGGTTTTCCGAGACCTTACCTGTGAAGTTCTTTTGAGCAACATCACTAGACTCGATTGTAAGGAGAGACGAGATTCCTGGTGTGTAGAGTTCTGTTCCTTGGTCAATACATTCCAAGATTTGAAGTCCTACTCCCTTAATCAATTCGCCCCATTTAGCACGTGATTCAATCATATTAGATTATGTGTTATGTAAGCAATTAATTAAAGACCAAATACCTCAGACTCGAAGATGTTAACTACCAACTGGGTAGTAACGACTGCGCTAGGACCATGTGAGTACACTTGCTGTGAAGTGATGTTCACTGTAGACTCGTCAACTAAGAGTGAGTCTGCTAGGTCGAAGGTCTTGCCAGCTAGGTCTGAACCTGCTGTGGTTGCAAGGGTAGCATCTGCTGCTACTTGATAAAGGGCTGATTTGTCTACGTCTACACGTACACGGTTCATTGCTACAGTCTGGTTGTCAGCCGCAGCTGCGAAGGTATCACCGAAGTTACCACGATAGGTGCTTCCTGTAGATACTGCAAGGCGGTTGCTTTTTTTGATTTGTCGGCGCCCACCGAGAATCTTGTCTCCTGCGGCAACTAGGGCAGCGAATCCCGCTAGTGTCTTAACAGCGCCACCAACTGATACGGTTACTGAGTTTGCTACGATTCGGTCTACAAGGAGTGGACCGCCGACGTTACCCAATGAACC
>CAYUEO010000129.1:0-3031 GCA_964443755.1 uncultured Gammaproteobacteria bacterium
ATTTACAGAGATATTACAAGATTTAATAGTGGTAGAGCAATTGTGACTGGGGTTAATCATCCTAATGATATTAGGATGAAAGAACAAGAAAAAGGGGTAATTGATAGAAAAGGAAATATGATTGTTAAGTATGGACAATATTTTGATGTGTATCAATATAATGACGGATATGCTAAAGTAGAGGTGTTTAATGAAAAGTATGATGAGAATTATGGATGGAGTAGTTACGAAGGCTTAATTGATACTAATGGTATTTTAATGTTTAAAACGATAGATAATTTAGAAAATGTATTTCAGAATGGATTGATAAAAGCAAATATTGGATATAATAAAGATATATTTTACAACCTAAATGGCGAAGCTACTTTAAACAACCTTCCTCTAATGCATCTAGGAAACTATAGTGAAGGCTATACTGTTAATTGGGATATGAAACGTTATCAGATTTATAACAAAAATGGAAAGTTATTATTACCAAATACTTTTAATCATGCTGATTTAAATGGATTTAAAAATGGAATGATGGAGGTAGAGTATGAGGAAGGAAAATGGGGTTTAATTGATACTACAGGAAAGTTTCTTGTTGAGTGTAAGTATAATGGAATTCACTCCGCTGGACTGGCTAATAATAGAGTATTTTATAGAGAAATGATTGGAGATACTTATCAATACATATGGGGATTGTTGAATGAAAAAGGCGATACTATTGTTCCTGCTAAATTTACCAAAGTAGAGAATAGAGGTTTTGAATCTGATATTGTTTATGTTGAACAAGATAGTCTTTATGGATACATTAACAAGGATGGCAAATATGTATGGAAAAATATATTAGACTATGAAAACCAAAATACAATTTTTAATTTAAACTCTTCAGTAATGCTTAGGGCTTATTGTTATGTTATGTCAAGTGTAGAAGATACCGTTGGTGATAAATATGAATGGGTAAATTATCCTAAGAAAATAACCAAAGAAGTACCTCGAAAAAAGCTAGGATTAATGGTTGACACTACTAGTAAGTCTGTGTTTGCAAAACAATACAATGGATATTATGTTTATTTATTTAATACAACTGGGGATACTGTGGAAATTGAAGTACAAGATGGTAGACTTGGAATGGTGATGCAGGTTAAAGATGAGGGAGAATGGAAAGATGTTGAATATATGCCAAACAGTTGGTGTGGAAACAGTTATTACGATGTATGCTTGTTAGATGGAGAAAATTGGGAAATAGCTATTCCTATATATGATGGTGAAAAAGAGGTTGAAGCAAGATTGAGGCTAATGATTGCTGATAAATATAAAGATGGGGTTAAATTACCCGAAACTTTTATTTATAGTAATTCTTTTAAAGTCAAAGTCAACCCTGGTCAATTTTGGAATAAAGGAGAATATTCTCCTCATGGAATTATGAACCCATATTTTGATTAAAGTATGAAAATATTCAACCCCGCTGCCGCAAGCGTCCCGCTTGTGGTCTATTATTTTCAAATCAAGCATAAAGTTACTAAACCTTTTTCATTACAAAAATCTTTTGCACTACTATATTTCCAATCTTCTGGTTTTTCAACAAAACCTGAAACAACAGGGGTTAATTGTGTGAGGAAAGTTTGTAGTATTGATGATAAAAATTAGGAAAGTAATTCAGTTTGTGTTGATGATTGTGTGAATAAAAAAATAGGAAAGTAATTCGGTTTGTAGCTGCAAGCTACAAACAGCGATGCAGTACTAATAACTTGATTTTGTGTTAATTTCGAATATTCGAACTAAAAAATTGTAATTTACTCGTGTAGGTTGCGGTGCATTAGGGATTAGTTTAGCTGGATTCTTTAAATCTATATTTAATTTTACAGCTAGTAGAAGTTTTAATAAATAAATCTTTTTCTCCATTAGTTTTAAAACCTTGTATTATTGAACCTTTCTCTATCACAATAGTATTTTCTGCTAAAACTTCTTGGATTCCATTTTCATAATAACCAAAAGATGTAAAATCTCCTGAATTTCCTACAATATCAATGAAAATAACACCTTTAGGTATTTTTGGTGTGATTATAATTAATGTATCTCGATCACTACTAATCATTTTTGGTTTGATTATAGGTAAGTTTTTTTTTTTAATTACTCCTGTTTCTTTTTCATATTGTTTATACGATATGGTTTTATATTCTATCCATTCATTACCAACAACATCATTTCCATATTCTTTAAAACATTCATATTTATTAATTTGAATCATTATACTATCCTTATCAACCCAATGTGTATCATCTGAAAAATAATAAACATAATTTTTGCAAATTCCCTTTCTAAAGCCCCGTTTATATAAACATTCTTGACTTACGTATTTATCATCTCTATCCCATTCCTTATATAATCCTTCATAGCTTCCTTTTTTTAAATTAACCATTATAGCAGTATCTGTTAACTCTTGGTTGTAAAATACTATAAATATTCCTGTTAATTTTTTTTCTAAAAGATTATACCTATTTATGTACCAATAATCGTATTTTTCATTACCAATACGCATATAAGATGTGTCTTTATAGTAAATTTTATATGTTTTATTCGGTTGCGAATAAGTTACTAATGGACTTATTAATACAAAAAAAAGAAGGCTTAATAAATTGTTCATACTGGTAATTTTAATTTATTACTTCTACTTGTTGTACTTTTTTGCCTTTCTTGTTTTCACTTATATCAAACAATCCTTGAATATCTCCCACACTAGGTGTTTGTCCTGTAAATGGATTATCTTGTTTATCTTCTCCCCGCTGCCGCAAGCGTCCCGCTTGTGGTCTATTATTTTCAAATCAAGCATAAAGTTACTAAACCTTTTTCATTACAAAAATCTTTTGCACTACTATATTTCCAATCTTCTGGTTTTTCAACAAAACCTGAAACAACAGGGGTTAATTGTGTGAGGAAAGTTTGTAGTATTGATGATAAAAATTAGGAAAGTAATTCAGTTTGTAGCTGCAAGTCTGTTTACAAACGAGTAGCTCATAAGTTTTTTTCAATATCATCAATAGTTTTA
>CAYUEO010000130.1:0-3008 GCA_964443755.1 uncultured Gammaproteobacteria bacterium
AACAGTTATTTGTTAAGCTTTTAAAATTATTAACAAATATTGTAATTTTTTCCGGATCAGAGACGCCGAAACGAGAAACCGGCTCTGTTCCAGTATCTCCAATTTCACCAGGTAAAACAGTATTGCTCGTATCTCCCCAAGAGAAATCACCGTTAGAGTCGATAGAGAATCTTACTTTGTTCGAGTCGCCGTAAGCTCCCCATACACCGCCTTTCATAGCGGCCATGACATAGTTGCCGGGAGATAGAGTTAGTTTAACGGAAAAATACTTGCCCCTTTCACCAGTAGGAGCATCAGAGACTACTCCATTTTTTAATACTTTGTTTGTGTCGGCAACCGGAACAGAAGTATTTACCCACTGAGGATCAGTGACTGTACCTACGTAGCCGTAAGTGCCACTGTAGTCATCCAATACGGCTTTTAAGAAAATAATCTTGTGTTCATATTTTCCATTACTAAGGCTTGCTTTGCCATAGTTATATTTTAACTGCAGGTTCATGTTATACACAAGACTTACTTCATAAGTCTCCTCATGAACAACGTTAGAGCTATCAATCGCGATAACCGTAAAACTACTCGAATTTAAAGTAGCTGCAAAAGTGTGACTTATTACAGTTCCACTTTTTACCGTATTGTTATCGTGAAACGTGGTGCTAGCAGACTTTAATCTAGGTAAATAAATTGTAAAGACGTTAGGAACGCCTTTTTCAAGGATTAGAGAATTATTCTCAACCTGGGTTCCATTTGCTTTTAGCACTAAGCCGCCGCCTTCATTAATAGGATCAATGGGTTCATTTGGCGCCTCCATGACACCACAACCAAAACCAAACATACTTACTAATAAAACCACTAGTAGAAAGAAATTTCTGATACTTTTCATAACTTGTACTCCTTATTTTATTTTGTTGTTAATGAACTTTTCCGGGCCTAACTTTGTTTAACTTTTATAGACTGCCAGAATACGACCGGCAACCCCGGACCAAGTAAACATACTTTTAGCCCGCTCAAAAAGTGCGCGGGATTTTATGTTCACTTGTTCAGGATTATCAACCAAATTCTGTAGTTTATTTTGTAAGTCAGTGATATTTTTTGTTTGAAAAATAAAACCAGATTCACCGATCGCTTCTTTGTTAGCATCAATATCGCTAACTAAACAGGCGGTTTTATGGCCCATCGCCTCAAGTAAGGATATGGATAGACCCTCCATTTCCGAGGCTTGAACAAATAAATAGGCATTAGCATACAGCTGATCAAGAGTGCGGCCAGTCTGATTACCGGTAAAAACGATGCGCGGATCACCAGCAGCTAATTTTTCTAGTTCGGGTAAATATTCGCCATCACCAGTAATAACTAATTTTTTATCTGTTTGAGTTTTTAGAAAAGCTGGAATAAGATACTGCAAGCCCTTAAGTCTGATAATACGGGAAACGCTAAGAATGTAGGAATCCTTTTGTAATCCCCAAGGAAGTAATCGATCTGTCCCGGAGTCTTCATAAATATTTGTACCATTAGGAACTACAAAAGCATCTCGATTATATTTTTCTTTAATATATACTTGAGTGGGTTTCGTTAAGACAATAACCGTGTCCGCCAAGTGACACATCATAAACTCACCCAAACGAAGCATGTTTCTAGCTACCCAGCCCCATTTCTCGTTATAATAATCAAAACTATGAAGAGTGGCTACTATTTTAGCACGTGGACTCAAGACTTTAGGTAACCAAACAAGCAGGGAGGGGCCAACACCTTGTAAATGGATAATGTCAGATTTTTTCCAAATAACATGACAAATAGCTAAAAATGTATGAGTTATAGCTGCTAAGTTCTTAGTATTTATGTACGGTAAATTAACTATCTTAACATTTTTAAATTCTTTTAAACGATCCGGCAAATAGTCTTTTCTATTATAAACAACAACCTCTTGTTCAAGTGACACTAGGTTAATAGACAGGCTTTCAACGTATCTTTCTACGCCGCCATCCCGTGAAGGTATTCCTTTTTGGCCAATGAAAGAGACTTTCATGGAAAAATTTATTATATATTAACTAATTATTATAGTACATATTAATATAATTGTCAAGGATATACCAACATTGCTAAGTAAAGATAATACGTATTTTTAAGTTAAAATACTAAAAAACCACTATATTAGTGGCTTTTAGGGAATATATAGGCCCGTTATTTATATGTTATAACCACCTTTTCCTTTCAAAAAACAACAACATACCCATCGCGCCCAGTAGCATTACTACTATAATCCACCAAAAACCGTAGGGCAGGTTAACTAAGGGCATCTCAGCCACGTTCATACCGAAAATAGCCGCCAATAGAGTTAAAGGGAACACAATTACCGAAAAAACTGTTAAGGTTTTCATGATATCAGTCATCTGATTATTGAGCAGAGACTCATTAGTGTTATATAGTACCTCAACTATTTCTTTCTGGTTATCCAACATTTCCCAAATTCTTTTCGATTGCTCTAATAAATTATTGTAATATTTTTTAATAGAAACTTTATCCACCAGGCTGCTTTCCATAGTCATCAGTTGTTGAAAGATGTTCTTATGATTCTGAACAATGCGTCTAACGTTAATAATATTTCTACGCAAATTAAGAATTTCCATTACGGCTTCTTTTTGTTGACGACTAAAAATTAAATCCTCTATATCGTTGATCTTAATATTGTTGTCATCTAGCAGGCGATAGGTTTCATCTGTGAGGTTTCCTAATATTTCATATAATAATATTGCTGATGATTCTATTGAATATGACAACAAGGCGTCTGGACTTTTTTTGCCTAAATTAAAAAAATTATTTAACGCGGCAATGCTTTTATTGTGAGCTGTTATTAGAAAACCGTGGCCAACAAAAAAATCGACTTCACTGGAAACTATATTATCTCCTTTTAAAACAGGAAAATGAAGTACTAGACACAAATAATTACTCCCTCTATATATCATGGGGCGCTGAAAAGACACGGCAGCGGACGCGGCCTTAAGATGGATTAG
>CAYUEO010000131.1:0-2979 GCA_964443755.1 uncultured Gammaproteobacteria bacterium
TTTCTACTTGTTTCTCTATTCAACAAAACAGACATATAAAATTCAGACGGTTCTGATTCGCCAGGGTAATAAACATCTTGTGCAATTAACACTTTGCTTACTTTTTTACCTCCTGCTTTTGTTTGTTTGGTAACCAAATGACCTCCTAAGATTCCTTTTGCAATATCCTGAACTTTATCTAATCCTTTTGCTAAAACCACCCCATGAGAACCTGTTTCGGTTATCACACCTTTACCTCTGCCTCCAGCATGAATTTGTGCTTTTACAACAAACCATTCTGAACCCGTTAATCGATTTACTTCTTTAGCTGCTTCAACAGCTTGTTCTGGCGTGTCGGCAACAACACCTTCTTGAATGGCTACGCCATATTTTTTAAGTAATAACTTACCTTGATACTCGTGAATATTCATAATTTATAATTTTTCAAATTGAACACCAAAAGTAACAGTTTTAATTGATTTAAAAATGTCTTTTTATGAACAATTTACGCACCATTCACATCACATCCACATCTATACTAATTCTCACCGATTTATACTTGCTAAACGCTTCAAATTGATTTTTTGCTGCTAAAATAAGTGTTCTTGTTTTTGAAATGGATAGGTTTCTCTCCACCTTCAACAGGCAATTTTTATGGTATTTGTTTTTAATTCTCGAAATGGAAGGGAAATCTGGACCTAACAACCGATTGCCAAAACTTTGCTTGAGTGCGGTTGAAAATTCATCTGCACCAGCATTCAATATATTTTTATCTTTATGCGAAAGTGAAAAGTGAATTAACCTAAAAAACGGAGGGTAAGCAAATTTTTTGCGTTGCACCAGTTCTTCATTATACATTCCTATAAAATCGGTGTCAATAACCTGCCTAATTATGGGGTGATAAGGTTCGTAGGTTTGAATAATTACTTTGCCACGTTTCGTTCTTCCAGCTCTTCCACTCACTTGACTCATCAATTGAAAAGACCGCTCAAAAGAACGAAAATCGGGAAAATTGAGCATTGTATCTGCATTTAGCACACCAACCAACGATACATTATTAAAATCCAATCCTTTCGTAACCATTTGTGTTCCAACCAACACGTCTATATTTCTATCTTCAAATTCAATAATAAGCTTGTGATATGCATTTTTGGTTCGAGTAGTATCCGCATCCATTCTTGCCACACGAATAGTTGGAAAATAAATAGCTAATTCCTCTTCTATTTGCTCTGTTCCGAAGCCTTTTAAGGTTATTCTGGCACTTCCACAAGCCGGGCAAGTGGAAGGCATTTTTTTTGATGCCCCACAATAATGACATTTTAATAAATGGGTATATTTATGATAGGTTAACGAAACATCACAATGGTTGCATTGTGGCACATGCCCACAATCCTCGCAAATCATAAAAGGAGCATAACCTCTTCTGTTTTGAAACAAAATTACTTGTTCTTTGTTTTTAAAAGCCTCTTCCATTGCTTCAATAAGCAATGGAGAAAAATGTTGTTTCATTAATTTTTTACGTGTTGCTTCTTTAATATCGGCACACAAAATTTCAGGCAATAGCACTCCTCCATGTCGCTCGGTTAAGGTTACCAATCCATATTTTTCTTGCTGAGCATTCCAATACGTCTCTATAGATGGAGTTGCCGAACCTAACAAAACTTTTGCTTGATGAAAATTGGCTAATACAATAGATGTATCTCTAGCATGATAGCGTGGTGCGGGATCGAATTGTTTAAACGTATTTTCATGTTCTTCATCAATAATTATTAACCCTAATTTGCTAAATGGCAAAAACATAGATGACCTTGCTCCCATCACAATTTGAAAACGTTGAGGCGATTTTTTTGCTAAATTTTCATTGAAATTCAATACTTCGTTCCAAACTTCCACCCGTTCGTTTTCGTTGAATTTAGAATGATAAACACCAATTGTGTCGCCAAAAACTTTTTGCAAACGCACAATAAGTTGGGTGGTTAAGGCTATTTCGGGCAACAAATACAACACTTGTTCACCTTTTTCTAGTGCTTCTTTTATTAGTTTAATGTAAATTTCTGTTTTCCCTGAACCCGTAACACCGTGCAGTAAAACCACATCTTTAGTCTCAAATTTTTGTTTTATTGCTGTAAATGCTTGTTGCTGATGCTCGTTGAGTGTTGCATCTGTAATTAATGCATTGGCATAATCATCAAACCTGTTTTTTTGCTGTTCGTACACTTCAAAAATGCCTTTTTCGACTAATTTGTTAATGATAGCAGTACTCACATTGGCTGTTTTTTGTAACACTATTTTTTCTACAGGTTGTTGATTTTTTTGGTATCGATTAGAAAGTTGTACAAAAGCCATCAACGCACTGAGTTGTTTTTTTGAGTTGGAAACCTCATCGAATAGAAGCTTTAAATTTTCTTCCTTGGCTGCAAAAGCAGTAAGTTTAAGGTATGCAACCATTTTGGGTTTAAACTTATCTTTTACTTCTTCATAAACCACAATTACTTGCTTTTGAATGAGCGATTGAATGAATGTATGCACATTTTTAACACTCAATACTTCTGAAACTTCGAGCAATGTTAGTGTGTTTCTGACTTCAAGAGCCTCTACAACAAGATATTCTTTATCGGATAATGTTGAATAATCTATTTTTTTATCGGGATACAACACCAATTTGGTTTCTCCAGCCAACTTTAATGCTCCGGGCAAGGCTGCATTAAAAACATCTCCTGGATTAGCCATGTAATATTCAGCAATCCAATCCCATAATTTGAGTTGAAAATTATTTACAATGGGTCTATCATCTAAGAGTGCATCAATGTATTTCGATTCATATTCTTTGGGTGGTTGATTGTGAATTTTTTTTATAAGAGCAGTGTATAATTTCCCTCCTTTTCCAAACGGAACAATTACACGTTGCCCAATCATTAGTTGCTTGTTCAACGCTAGTGGAACTCTGTACGTAAAAAAATTTGGGACAGGTAAGGGCAATATTACATCAACAAAAAAAGT
>CAYUEO010000132.1:0-2973 GCA_964443755.1 uncultured Gammaproteobacteria bacterium
AAGATAGCTAAAATTTATTAATTATTGAGTATTTTATTTATTGACAAATACTTAGCCAGTTACATGCCACATTCGGCAAAGTAGTGGTATATACTGCAGGAATATTATTTATGGTGCCAGAAGCTGAAATCTTTATATCGTTCCTACTAGGAATTGCACCGGCAACACCAAAAGTACCAATAGCTGAATTCGGAGCGTTGGCGGTTCTTGAAACCTGTTGATCATAAGTCAATGTATTGAGGAAAGCTGAATATTGTTCCTGACTAATTTCATATTTCATACAATAAAATGTATTCCAACCCAACGGAAATGTTGCAGGTAAAGCTCCTGTAGAACCCCAGTTATTACACTGATAGTTTGATGCGACACCAAGTCCAGCAGTTTGAATTGCATTAGTAATGAGTTTGGGGTTCCATGGTCCACCTACACAAGTTAATCCGTCAGAAAAACCGTAAGTACTTGTTCCTCTTGTCCCATCCCCTATATAAAAATCTCCTTGAGGTACGTTAACCACTTCAATTCCAAAAACCTGAAAATTATCTGCAAGGTTTGGTGCGGTTTGTAATTTTAAAGTAACGGTACTTGCAGGAATGTTTCCTAACCCCGTTGCTGTTCTTCGAATAAACACTCCCATTCCGTCAGTAACTGCATCAACTTGTAAAATACCTCCTGTAATACTATGGTCTCCCGAAAGAGTGCTTACAAGTGCATGGTTCCAAAGATTATCTGAACAATCTTGTCGTTTTACAAATACCCAAACTCCATCCCAATTTGTAGGACCAGATGCAACATTCCAACTGTTATCCCATTGGATAGTAAAAGAAATTGTACTAGGACCGACAGCTACTGTTGGAGCACCTATTTGAACATTATTTGCAAAAGAAATGTTTGTTGCAAACAATAGAGCGGAAAATAAAATTTTAGTTTTCATAATTTATTGTGTTAGTGTTAGTAAAAATACTTAATTATTTTAAGGCATTAAACGAAATTAAAAAAAAAAAATGGTTGCCTTGCAAAAGAAGTTTTGTAAATGTTATTTATTCTCTACTTTAATTATGTAATTTTGGGTTCGATTAATGTGATTTAATATGCTTACAAACATAAAAATAGAAGGATATAAGTCCATCAAAAATTTGGATTTAAAGTTGAGTCCCATTAATATTCTTATTGGTTCTAATGGAGTTGGAAAATCTAATTTTATTTCCTTTTTTAAGTTGGTAAATAATATCTACGAACAAAGATTACAAGCATATTCTTTAAAAAGTGGAGTGGATAATCTTCTTCATTATGGAAGAAAACAAACTCAAAAAATAAAAGGTTATTTAGATTTTGATTCAAATGCATATTCTTTTAATTTAGAACCAACTGAAGAAGGGACGTTTTTTTTATCAATAGAAGAAAGCATATACCACAATGCACCTAGAAATAAATCTTTCACGAATACAAACATAAAAGAAAGTGGCATTAAAAACTCTAACACTGAGAGGGATAAATACTTGCGTGATTTTTTAGAAAGTTATAAAATATATCATTTTCATGATACAAGCTCTTCAGCTCCTTTACGTTCGGAATCTAATATTAATGATAATAGAATTTTAAAAGAAAATGGTGGGAATTTAGCGGCCTATTTATATTTCTTACAAGAAAAACATCCTAAAAATTTTAAACGAATTGAAAAAACAATTCAATCAATAGTGCCATTTTTTGAACGATTTAATTTAGCTCCTTTTGTCTTAGACGAAAGTAAAATAAAATTACAATGGAACGAAATAGATCATCCTGATACTTATTTTGATTCGACTCATTTATCTGATGGAAGCTTACGATTTATAGCACTTACAACATTATTAATGCAGCCTAACTTACCAAAAGTAATTATTATTGACGAACCTGAATTAGGCTTACACCCAACAGCAATTAATAAGTTAGCAAGTCTTATAAAATCTGCCGCTGAAAGAGAGTGTCAAATCATCGTTTCTACTCAATCAGTTAATCTTCTTAATAATTTTGAACCTGAAGATATTATTACTGTTGACAAAGTAGGTAATCAATCCGTTTTTAATCGAATTAATAGTGTTTCTTTAAAAAATTGGTTACACGATTATTCATTAGGTGAATTATGGACAAAAAGTATAATTAAAGGTCAACCATTATGAAAAGACTATTAATTATTGTTGAAGGAGATACTGAGAAAGAGTTTGTAAATAATATTTTGGCTCCTTATCTATTTTCAAAAGGAATTGGAAATGTGCAATGTTTTAAAATAAAACACTCTAAAGGAGGACTTAGTAAATATGAGCATTTAAAAAAAGATATAATAAACAGTTTGTATGAAGATAATGTTATTGTTACTACACTAATTGACTTCTATGCTCTTCCAAAGGATTTCCCAAAATATGAAGAAGCCATCAAATTTGAAGATAAATTAATGTGTGTTGATTTTTTGGAGAATGCCATCAAAGAAGATATAGAGAATTCACAGCAAAAAACATTCAATAATTTAATTCCTTATATCCAACTTCATGAGTTTGAAGCATTGGTTTTTTCTTCCAAAAAAGGAATAGAAAATTTATTCACACCCAAACAAGCTAACTTTAATGAATTTGAAAAAATATTTAATGCATACACTAATCCAGAAGAAATTAATAATGACCCGAATAACGCACCATCTAAAAGATTAAAGCTTTTAATAAAAGGATATAATAAGTTTGTTGACGGTATAATGATTATTGATGAAATAGGAATTAATACCATTTTATCTAAATGCCCAAGATTTAATAATTGGATTAGTCTTTTAACAAAAAAATGAATTTAAATCTACAGATTTCGTTAATGCTTAATCCAAATTGACTTTCATCAAATACCATAAATTCAAAGTTGCAATCGTTTTAATTTTGGTTATTTGGTATGCTTTCCTTCTTCCCAAGCAACTTTTTAAACAACCCACCAGCACTATTGTTGAAGATGCCAATG
>CAYUEO010000133.1:0-2961 GCA_964443755.1 uncultured Gammaproteobacteria bacterium
TGGTTACTGTTCCTAAGTTTTGATTATAGGTTGGATTAACATTTAATTGTTGAACTAAAATACTGTCGCAACCTGTACTTGCCAAAACGGTATCACGATAAGTTCCAGCAACAGTTTGGTAATTTCCAAAAATTAATGCACTATCGCCTTGGCAAATGATGGAATCTGGTAAATTAGTTGTAACAATTTGATTTACTGTTACCGTGATTGAATCAGTATCGGTACAAGTACCAAAACTTGCGGTTACAAAATATATTCCTGTAGAATTAACAATTAAAGTTTGATTTTGATAAGCAGGGATAGGGTTGTTTTGCCATAAATAAGTAGCACCAGCATTTCCAGCATTTAATATCAAATTATTTCCTGTACAAAAAGCAGTATCGTTACCTAAATTTACTACAGGAACTGGATTTACGATAACCACAATAGAATCAATTCCCGTACACCCTGCAGTGTCGGTAACAAACACATAATATGTTCCAGATGTATCAACTAAAAAAGTTTGAGCGGAAGAACTATCTTGCCATTCGTATGTTGATCCGCCAGCAAAACTTCCAGCATCTAATGCAAGTGTTTGCCCATCACAAAAAGTAGTATCATTTCCTAAATTAATAGCTAAATAACATCCTAAAGGTTCGTTTGCACAACCATTTAAATTTCCATCTCCACCATTACCACCACTAAAAATAGGATTTAGGTTTGAGAGTTGAGTATAACAATCTTTTGTATAACCATCTCCACTGCCTCCAGCAGACATAGTCATATTAAGATTTGATGTTTGTGTGTAACAATCTTTACTATAACCATCACCACTACCACCAGCAGAAAGTGTTAAATTAAGATTGGAGGTTTGTGTATAACAATCCTTGCTGTGTCCATCACCATTACCACCAGCAGATTTAGTTGTGTTAAGGTTAGAAGTTTGCGTATAACATGCTCTATTATAGCCATCAGCAGTTCCTCCATTAAAGATAGCGTTATTTTGTGCCATCAATAAGGTAGAACTACAAAGTAGTAAAAAGAGGTATAGAATATGTTTTATCATGTTACAGCTTTCCAAATAAGGATTGTTTAATGACCAATCTCTAACTTTAAATTTCTAATTATTTTATTGAGCTGTTTTTACACCTCTTCCACCATATTGAGCCACACGAGCACCAGTATTTGTATGATAGTGAGCTACATATCTAGAAGATACTCTAATTTTTGTAGCTGCATCAGCATAAGAACCACCACGAATACCTAAGCCCCAAATACTTGGAGGCCAGTTAGCAACAGTATAACTACCTGCAGCACTAATGTCACCATCTCCATGTGTTCCATTAAATGTTCTACTTTCTGCTCTACCAACTGACATAGTGTATTCCCATTGATTTCCAGCCATTTCCATAATTCCATAATAGGTTGCTCCAGCTTCTACACGGTTAGGTGTTGCTAAACTGGCAGCAAAAATACCTGCACGGTATGGTCGAGAGTTGTTGGTTAAATTATAAGCAACATTTCCTATAGTATTTACAGCATTTACAGTTTCGTTAGGTAAACCTGGATTTGTCATTGTATAACCAGGACCAGCTTTAATACTCACATCTCCCCAAGCAAATTCATCTGGCGTAGGTAAAAAGCCAACTCCTCGTGATCCTCTACACGCTTTTTCGTATTCTAATTCAGTCATTGGACGCAACCCACTCCAATCTAAGTAACTGAAAAAATCACCCCAATTAGTATAATATAATGGTCTATCTGGTGCATCAGCGGCAAAAGTAGGATGTGTTCCTGTAATGGATTGGAAGTTGGTATTATAACTAGCCATATATCTGGCTGTAGATTGAGTTAGAGTTAATTTATTTAAAAAATCAGCATATTGTCCTTGTGTAATTTCATATTTCATACAATAAAAGGCATTAAATCCTTTAGGAAAAGCAGCGGGCAAGGTTTTAGTTAGTGCATCATCAAAATCTTCCCATGTAGGATTTGCCATACCAGCTCTATTGTTGTTTCCTAAAGAACCTGCACCACCCCCACCAAGGGTAAGAGCTGCTTCAGAGGTAAGATAAAATGGATTTCCTGAAACTCCATCTTCAAATTGACCTTCAACACTGGTTATTGTTCCATCGCCTAAATAAAAGGCACCTTGAGGTACGTACACCATTTCTATAGCAAACACACAAACTTCAACACTGTCTTCATCACTTAAGCCATCAGCACCATAGTTCCAACGTAGTTGAGCTCCAGTAAAGCTAATATTGCCAATACCGTTTGAACTTCTGAAAATAAAAGCTCCTTTACCATCTGGATTGGTATTTATGGTTGCTCCGGATGGTTCTGTGTTTCCATCGTTAGTTGCTGTTCCATCAACGTAGTTAAGCGTTGCATGAAACCAAGTATTCATTGGTGGTATTCTGTATTTTACAAATACATAAGCAGCGTCCCAGTTACTTTCTAAAGTAGAAGTTCTCCATGAGTTTTCCCAACTTACATCAAACTTTACGTGAGTATAGTTCCCCGCAGTATTTTGATTAACGATGGAGGTATTGGCTACCGCAATATTATTTGCAGATAATTTACTTACAGTAGAAATGGTAATTAACAATATTGTTACTGTTATGTTTCTTGTGGTTTTTAATAACGTATGTTTCATTTTTTATATTTTTTCGTTAATCGAATTATTTTTTGATTTTTAATCCTTGCAAAGGAATTGTTAATTGAAAAAACTCACAATACGGCATTTGCACTATTTTTATAATTTTTATCTCAATACTTTATGTATGACCTCCACTTTATTATGTACATCAAATTTTTTATAAATGTTTTCTGTGTGCTTACGAACGGTGGCTGGGCTAATGTTCATTTGCTCTGCAATTCTGTTGTAGTTTAATCCTTTATACTTAAAGATAATTACTTCTTTTTCTCGTTCGGAAATTTTTTCTGAGCTGATTTTCATCGCATTGACAAAGTAATTCT
>CAYUEO010000134.1:0-2953 GCA_964443755.1 uncultured Gammaproteobacteria bacterium
ATTTCGATTTTATTTTAATATTTTTACATACAACTTATCTTTTTTAAATCCATTTCATTATGAAAAAACTACTGTCTATTTTTCTTATCACAATATTTTCTACTTTAACCTTTGCCCAAACAACCGCAATACCTGACGCTGGATTCGAACAAGCATTAATTTATTTAGGTATTGATACAGGTGTCCCAAATGGTAGTGTCCCAACCTCAAACATTAGTGGCATTACTTACTTAGATATTAGTTATATTAACATGAATAATTTTGACCTAAATTTGACAATAACTGATATAACAGGGATAGAAGATTTTAATTCTTTAACTTATTTAGATTGCAGAGGTGCCGATATCACAAGCCTTAATCTTACTCAAAATACAGCTTTGCTCACTTTAAAGTGTTGGAGTAGTTCAATTACGAACATTGATCTTACTCAAAATGTTGCGTTAACTCATTTAGAAATTAACTCTTGCAACCTAACATCTTTAGATATTTCTCAAAATATTAATCTAACCCACTTAGATTGTTATAGTAATATGCTTTCTAATTTAAACCTTTCTCAAAATATAATGTTAGACTGGTTACATTGTGGAGATAATTTATTAACTAATTTAGATGTTTCTCAAAATGTCAATCTAATTAATTTAAGATGTGGAAATAATAACCTTAATGTATTAGACGTATCTCAAAATCTTAATCTAACGAATTTAAGATGCCATAATAATCAAATAACTAGTGGGTTAGATCTTTCTCAACACACCAGTTTAAATTTTCTACAATGTGAAAATAATTTACTTTATAGCTTAAATGTTAAAAATGGAAACAATATAAACTTTTACACATTCGGGTTTTATGCAAGTAATAATCCAAATTTAACTTGTATAGAAGTTGATGATACTTCTTGGGCTACTACAAACTGGTCATCAAGAATTGATGGAATTGCTTCATTTAGTACAAACTGTAATAATAACGCTATTACAACAGTATTGCCTACAATAACAATTTGTCAAGGAGATAGTGCATTGATTTTTGGTAATTATCAAAATACATCAAATAATTATTACAACCTATTTAACAGTGTACAAGGTTATGATAGTATTGTAACGCAGCCATTAATAGTAACACCGGTCTTTCTATCTAATCAGGTTATGCGTATTTGTAATGGGGATAGTTTATTAATTTACGGTGCGTACCAAAATAGTGCAGGTACTTATTATGATAGTTTGCAAACTGCTAACGGATGTGATAGTGTCTTGTCTACTACGTTAATTTTGGATACTATATCTTCTTATAACCAGAATCAAACAATATGTCAAGGAGATAGTATCCTTATTTTTGGCGTTTACCAAAATCAATCGGGTGTATATTATGACACACTACAAACTGCTAACGGATGTGATAGCGTGTTGTCTATTGCGTTAGTTTTGGATACTATATCTTATTATAACCAGAACCAATCAATATGTCAAGGAGATAGCATCCTAATTTTTAGTGTTTACCAAAATCAATCTGGGATATATTATGACACACTACAAACTGTTGGAGGCTGTGATAGTATACTGTCAGTTAACCTTACTATAATCCCTGTCAATTTTTCATCTAATTTCACTTATATAGATAATGGGAATGGTAACTTCTCATTTACAAATACCTCTACAGGTAGTTTTAACTCTTCTTTTTGGAATTTTGGTGATGGCAATAATTCTTCACAAACAAACGCAAATCACGTTTATTCATCAAATTCTTCATATCAAGTTTCTTTAACAGTGTTTTCGTCTAATGGTTGCTCCAATAGCTTTTCTCAGACAATAAATGTGTCTAGTGTGCCTTGTATGACTGCAAGTTTTACCCATGTAAACAATGGTAATAATAATGTGTCGTTTACAAATACTTCTCAATTATTTGGTACTCCTCCTTATTCTTATTTTTGGGACTTTACTATAGATACGACAAGTGTTCAAAACCCAAACTTTACTTATAATTTTAATGGGGATTGGTTTGCAACTTTAACAGTTACAGATTCATTAGGTTGTTCAGATTCTACAACTCAACTAATTAGCGTTAATAGTTTGCCTTGCAATGCAACTTTTACTTATGTTGATAACGGAAATGGAAACTTTTCTTTTTCCTCCTCTCCAACAGGAGTGTCTCCAATTGGGTATTTGTGGAATTTTGATGATGGAACTACCGGACAAGGACCAAATCCAACTCATACCTTTACATCAATAGGCACATATGCTGTTGGCTTGTTTACTCAAGATTTTAACTTATGTGAAACACTTGATTTTGATACTATTGTTGTGACTAATATTGGATGTAATTCTTTAACTTCGAATTTTACCTATATAGATAACGGTAATGGAAACTATTCCTTTACGAATACCTCAACAGGAAGTTTTACTCAAACACATTGGGCATTTGGAGATGGTACTACATCTACTATAGTTAATCCAAATCATACGTTTAATGCTAACGATACTTTTGTAGTTGTACTTACTATAAATGATTCAAACAACACTTGTACAGATTATTCTCTTAATATGATTGTTGCAAATGGAGTTATCAATCCAGTGCAATGTGCTGCTGGCTTTGTAATGTTCCCAGACACAAATGGTATAATAGTAATAAACAGCTCAACAGGAACTAACTTAACTTATTTGTGGGATTTTGGTGATGGAGATACTTCCAATTTACAATTTCCTAGTCATACTTATGCAACATCAGGTTCGTATTACTTATGTTTAACCATTAATGATGGGGCAAGTTGTGTAGATATGTATTGCGATTCTATTGGAGAAAATGGAGTGGTGTTTAGCAAACAAACAGGGTTTACCATCAATGTAATTGCTCCACCTTTAACAACACAAGTTAAGGAACATGCCACATTAACTTCTAGTGTGGCTATTTACCCCAACCCCAATAACGGCTCTTTTGAATTTGGTATTAACGCTCCTTTTCA
>CAYUEO010000135.1:0-2923 GCA_964443755.1 uncultured Gammaproteobacteria bacterium
ATGTCTGCTGGTTTGATCCAACAGACAGAAAAATAAACTTTGTGCAAAACCCAGGAACTGGAACGTCCTATCAATTTGACTACAAGACCAGTCCTGATGACATTACCCTTAATACAAGTCCCGCACTACCAAGCGAATATCATCCGATGATTGTATTCGCAATGCTTGTAGATGATGAAATTATTCAAAAGTCTGAGAAGGCTCGCAGTAATCAAGAAATAAACTCAATTCAATATGCGAGATATCTCAAGAATCTAAAATTGCGAGATGCTCGCTTCAAACTTGTATGAAAGACAAAGTTATACATTTTCAAATCGAGGACGGGATGCTTGTCCTTCTTACAGACACTGGTCGCATGTTCCAAAAGTCGATGAGAACAGGTGGGCAGTGGATAGAGATTCCACTTCCCGAATTTCCATCCAAGAGAAAAGAAATTGATGAAAAAGAAATATCATGGCCAATCACGAAATCCTAAAATTCCTAAGTGGAGTATATAACCGAGCCGACAATGAAGATACTCCAAAAGATAGCGCAAAAGATTCACTTAATTGGATCACTATTGATGAGCATATTGAACTTGCCCGAGGTAAAGTAACGGTAGGGAATGAAGGAGTAGCAGGAAGTTGTACAAGTATCTGGGTAGGGTATCGAGTTGATGGAACTCCTGTCCTCTGGAGAAAAATCGGCACAAAGATTCAATATTTTAATGGCACGACTTGGATAGATGTAGTAACAGGACTAAATGCTTCCGACGTCTTTGTATTTGCAAACTATAGCTCACTAGCTGGTGCTTTTACATTTGCAGGCGGTCCAGGCGGACTGTTTAAATTTGCGAATGCAAATCCTTGGAGTTACATCGATATGTACGATGCAACACGAAACTTCAAAGGGTATATTTTGATAGATAAAGCACGAACACTTATGTGGGGTCTTACAAAAGATCCTACAGGTTTATATGGAAGCTATATTGATGCACAAAACGGAAGTGTATATACAACTGTATCAAATGAAAATCTTGCATCGGGAGACGGATCGCAAATATCATTCAGTGGCACACTTGCATTCAAAGCATCGAACCCGAAGGCAAACTGCTTCGGTGTAACCGTAAAATGTACTGATGCTGGTGGTGAGATTTTTACTGATGACTTCAATGGAAACTTAAAAGGAAGTGCCGGCGGTACAGGAACCATAAATTATATAACGGGTGCGTGGCAAGTGACATTTGTAACGGTCCCTGCGAACAGCGCAAATAATATAAAAGCAGATTATCAACGAGAAAACAGCAACACTAAAGGAATTACCGACTTCACTAAGAGTGCGACACGACTCGCAGGTGAAGGATTTACGCTCAGACAAGATGAAGGTGGAGATGCAATCATGCAGGTACTCCTTGGAATTGATGGTGCATATTACAGCATCAAAAAGCAAAGTGCATACCGATACATTCCTGATGACACTGATACAAAACCAACAAACGAAGTTGTTCGTCGTGGTATTGGTATCTCAAGCAAGAGAAGTGCTGTGGCAACAGGTAGGGGAATCGTATTTATAAACACAGCAAACCCTGATCGTCCAGAATTAAATGTTCTCGAGCAGAATCCACTTGGAGACAACATTATTGCAACACAACTAATCCCACATTTTGCATGGGAGCAATTTGGATATGACGACATGGTAATTGAATCCTATGGTCAATTTATTGTGATAAGTTGCAAAGATTCAGATAGTACAATCAATGACAGACTTCTTCTTGTAGATATTATTCGCAATACAGTAGACATAACTCACTACGGCGTAAAGTCGCTCACAAAAGATGGTGGAATTTTATATGGTGGAAGTCCTCACACTGAAACTGTATACAAACTTCTCAATGGTTTTGATGATGATGGATTTGAAGTACAAAACCGATGGGATAGTAAAGACGAAACATATAGAACACGAGAACTTAAAAAATACAGACGACTTCGATATCGTGGGGATATTGATCCAGCTCAATACGTAGAAGTCTACATGGACTATGACGGATCAGGATATCAACTTGTAGGCACAATTCGTGGAGATGCAAGCTATGTTGATAGAAATAGCTCAAGCACCGTGGGTTCAAGTATGGTCGGTGAATCAACAATCGGTGGAGAAGGAACCGAAACTGTATATCCATACGAGATGGAATTGAAGGCACGAAAAATACCTAAATTTAGAAAGCGAAGTACAAGATTTATAGCCAAAGGAATAGGGTATGTGAGCATCAAAGAAATGGTCGACTTTGACATTCTTACTTTTGAAGATCGCATACCAAAAAGATACAGACAAAAACAGAATATCAGTCTTGATGGCAAGCAAATAAACCAGTAGCACTGCAACACGTTTTTACCGATTCTGAAATTACAATCAAACTATGGCATCCAAGCTCACAAAAGTAATTGCAAACTTTGAAACAACGCTCGCAACCAAACTAGCGAGTGGTGCCACATCTGGTTCTCTTACTGGTGTGGTAGATAAAAATGGTATTGCTTTACCGAATGGAAAATATTGCATGATTGTTGATCGTGGTACTGGTGATGAAGAACATCTCTTATTTGATCTGACTGGAAACAACATCGCAAATATAAAAAGTATTTCAAGACAGGGGGTTGAGTCTGTCGGGGTGCAAAATTCAAATGGTCATAGAGTCGGTGCAAAATGTGCGCTTACTGATTTCGTAAATTTAAAAATTATTGTCGACATGATAAACGGTGTCGAACCTTTTGATTCCGCATCTCCTCTCAAATATGATGCCGATCCAAATTTTAATGATTCAAAACAACTCATTTCAAAAGGTTATGCTGACACAAAGGATGCACAAATAGCCGCCGACATTTTATCTGGAGACAATAGCTATACAGGAGTAAATGAATTTACTCAGTCGCCACAAGTACCGACTCCA
>CAYUEO010000136.1:0-2904 GCA_964443755.1 uncultured Gammaproteobacteria bacterium
GAGGAGGAAGTTCTAGAGCAAGCTAATCTTGGTCTCAAGAAGCCAGCTGAGGCGGATCGCTTACTCATGGGTATTACCAAGGCTTCTCTAACAACAGATAGCTTCTTATCTGCTGCTTCGTTCCAAGAGACCTCTCGAGTATTAATCGACGCAGCTGTAAATGGTAAGATTGATTACTTAGAGGGCTTGAAAGAAAATGTTATTATTGGTTGTTTGATTCCTGCCGGTACCGGTTATAAAGGCAAGAAGAAACGTTTAGATTATAGTAAATAATGAAGAGTTGAAGATATTGATAAAAAGGGTCCCGCCTTACTGCGGGACTTTTTTTATTGCTTAAAATAGCGTAAGATATAAGCATGATATTAGAGAAAATAACTAATAAAATAAAGGATTTTCAGCCAAGATTAAGGCTTTATTTTGGGGCGCTGCTGTTGATTTTTGTCTTAACTCTGCTGTATTTAAAGATTGTTCCCAGTGGTCAAATAAACTATAGCCGGACTTGGCCACGTGGCCTGGCTTCGGGCAAGGGGTTTATTTATAATTTCAAACCGGGAGAGAGGATGGATATTACTGATCCGTCTTTATTAAAAATGATTGGCGATCCTTTGTATTTTTCTCTCTCAACGCCTCGGGCTTTTTCTACGGCGAAAGTGACTATTACTTATCAAGATTCTTTAGCCAGCTCCACCCCGATTATCGAGCTGGGAGTATTAAAAGATCCGGTGACCGGCAGTTATGAGCTTAAGCCCGTGGAAAATAAAATAATCGATCAAATCGCGTCTTTATGGTTAAAGGTTCCGGCTTTAGAAAACAATAATTCTCAAATTTTGTTACTGCAAAAAAATGATAGTTATCCAAATTTAGAAAGTTTTTTAGAGGACTTAAACAGTCGCAATCTGCGAGACTGTCCAAATGGTCCCGAGTCTTGTTTGGCAATTTATAATTATAATTTTGTCAGTAATTACCAGCCTAATGAACCGGTTGCTATCTCAATCTATACTTTTGATCATCCTGTTAGAGGAGCTCATCAATTATATCTGTATCTTCCGGCCGGTCAACACGTTTTAAGCTTATCAGCCGTTGATCTAAATTTAGATACAGAGCCTGATCCGATTATAGTGAAATTAAGCCAAGATGGTCGGGAAGTAGCCAGTCATACATTATTAGATGATCGTGAGGAGTTAAATGGCATAGTTAGTCACCAGCTTAATATTGAAGTGCCTGTGTTTAGCCAAGGGAATCTCTTTAAGCTAGATTTGAGGGCCAGTGATGATATCGTTATTTCTTCTCTCACTTTTCCTACTGATAGATTTGTCTTTATTAATCGTATTTGGCCCGTTTCTGGTAAAGAAAATTTTCAAGTTTTTACAGACGCTTCGCATTTACAGATTAAAACATTTAATCCGGCCAGTTTAGGGACTATTAGTTATGGTGGTAACGAGCACGAAATAGATCAAACCTATAAACAAATAAATCTGTTCTCGGATCAAGCTGTTTCGGAAATAATTATTCCTCAAGATGATATTATTATTGAAACTAACGGAGTTTTTTCTTTGACTAAACAAGGAATCTTTAACCCGACTATTCCTAAAATAGATCGTTTTTTTAAGTTATCATCCGAAGTAAAGTATGTTTTGGCAAATTATCAGAGGCCCAGTAATTATGATAACGTAAAACAGTCATCGGCGGAGCTAACTTTAGCAGATGCTGATAGGCAAGATGGTAAGTATACTTTTTTAATTTCTGTTCCTGGCCTGGGGGCCGATACGCCTGATTCTTTTTTGGAGATAAATAAAATTACAGTCGAGCTGAGAGGAGTAAATATATGGCAAAAAATAAAGTCATGGATGTCAAATTAATAAAAGAAGAGTTATTCTATTTTTTAAGTTTTACGCTGATTACTTTTTTTATATTGGAAATAATCAGTCCCAACATTGTTTTAGCATATTTTAATTTGAATTGGTTGTTTGTCGCTTGGTTGATAGCGGGGATAGTTTTGTTAAAGAAATAAATATATGTATAAGGATAAAAAAATTATTGTTGTACTTCCAGCCTTTAATGCCGCTGATACTCTAAAAAAAACAGTTGATGATTTACCAGACTTAGTTGATGAAATTATTTTGGTAGATGACAAGAGTAGTGATGAAACGGTGGTTTTAGCCAAAAGCCTTGGTTTAATTGTTTTTGAACATGAGAAAAATGGTGGTTATGGGGCAAATCAAAAGTCTTGTTATAAATTAGCCTTAGAACACGGGGCAGATATTATAGCTATGATTCACCCAGATTATCAATATGATCCTAAATTAGTTAAGTATTTTGCTGAATTTATAGCTGATGGTTATTTTGACGTGATGCTGGGTACACGGATCAGGTCGCGCCGTGAAGCCTTAGCTGGTGGTATGCCACGTTATAAATATATTGCTAATCGTATTTTAACTTTTATTGAAAATTTAGCTACCGGACAAAACTTATCAGAATGGCACACTGGTATGAGGGCGTATAAAAGAAGTGTGCTTGAGAATATAGCTTGGCAGTCTAATTCAGATGATTTTGTGTTTGATAGTCAGGTTTTGTTTCAGGTTGTGGCGGCTGGTTATAAGATTGGTGAAATACCGGTTCCGGTTCGTTATTTTCCGGAAGCGTCATCAATTAATTTTTGGCGTAGTTGTAGGTATGGTTTAGAAACTATTTTAGCGGCTGTAAAGTATATAACCGGTGGTTATCAACTAAAATCTAACCAGAAAAAAAATGATGATTAAGAGTTTTTATAATAAAATAATGTTAATATAATTATTAAAAAATTGATATTTAAATATATTAAAAAATTTAAAAATAAATTAAAATAAAATAAAAAAAATAATGAAAAAAAATAAAAATAAAAATATAAAATATAAAAATATAAAA
>CAYUEO010000137.1:0-2815 GCA_964443755.1 uncultured Gammaproteobacteria bacterium
ATCCCCACTGGTCAATTTCGGCAAAGGTTACGCCTTGCGGAATGCGGCTTTTGCGTTCCTTTTTTTCAGGTTGCTTTTCTTTTTGAATTTGAGCAATGGCATCGGTCCAGGCTTTACGTGGTTTTATGTATTGCTGCAGGTGCTCTACATATACATCGTATTTGCTCTTATCTTCGTAATGCGTAATTAATCCGGCAATGTTTTTAATAAGTTCGCTTTTATAAACCGGGTCTTTTGCATTGTCGAGGTTTTTAACTGCCCTGTAAACAATGGCATCGGTGCGATGCTCATTTTTATAATCTTCGAATTTTTTAAGTTCCGTAAAAAAAGTATCTGGATCTTCTTTGTCGGGCAGCTCAATAATTGAAACGTAGAACTGTTCTTTTATAAGAATTTCAGAATTTTTTAACAAGGCTGCTTTTCCTGCCAGGTCGCCATCGTAAATAAGCACCACTTTGTTGGTGTATATTTTAAGCAAACGAGCCTGGTCAACCGTAAGTGCTGTTCCGCAAGGTGCCACCGTATTGGTAACGCCAATTTGGTGCATGCGTTTAACATCCGGATTTCCTTCAACTATATAGGCAGCATCTTCGCGTTTAATTGCTCCGCGTGCTATATTGAGCGCATAAAGTTCTTTGCCTTTATTAAAGATATCGGTATCGGGTGAATTAAGGTATTTAGCTATCTTTTTATTGTTCTCGACCAACGAACGCCCGGAGAAACCAACAATTTTACCGCGCGGATTGCTGATGGGAAACATAATGCGGTCGCGAAAAAAATCGTACAATGCATTTCTATCCTGGTCGTGTTTTAACAATCCCATATTAATTAATGCATCGCGCTTAATTCCATTAGCATCGGCAAATTCGAGAAGTTTATTTCCGGCCGGAGCATAACCCAGTGAAAAATCATCGCCTGTAATAAAATTACGCTGGGTAACGTATTTTTGCGCTTTGGGCGATTTTTTCAGTTCTGCTTCGAAAAATTCGGCCACCTTAGCCATCATGATATAAAAAGCCTCTTTACGCTTGTATTCGACATCGTTAAAATTGGTTTCCTTTTTATCCCATTCAAACTGAAAGTTTAATTTTTGTGCCCCAATTTTTAAAGCCTCGGCAAATTCAACGCCCTCATGTTTTTGAATAAAGGAAATGGCGTCGCCGCCCTCTCCACAACCAAAGCATTTAAAAATACCTTTGGCCGGAGAAATTACCATTGATGGGGTTTTCTCATTATGGAAAGGACAACAGGCTTTGTAATTGGTTCCAGCCTTTGTTATATCAACATAAGATGATGTTATTTCGACAACATGGTCGTTTATTCGGTCAATTGCTTCTTTTACATCCACAACAGTGAGTTTTTATGTTATTCAGGAAAATTTAATTTTAGTTCGCCGCCAAAACCGTGATTCATAAGTTTGTGAATTCGCTTTCGTGTAAGTGGGTCGGCATGCTTCATGGTTTCAACTTTAATAGTCCGGTTTTTTGCATCGACTCTTACTCCGGCTTGTTTAATCCGTTGGGTTAAATTATACCGTTGCTTGGCCATTTTGCTTTGGGTGTATTTAACCTTTGGCTTTACCGGTTTTAATGTTTCAAGGTTTTCTATTTTAAAAAGTGTGGGAGCTTTCATTTATTAAGTATTTACTATTATTGACACAGATGGCAAACTATGTTTCCGTTATTTAAAATATGATACCAATTGAACTGGTTTAAAGCAGCCCCACAATTTGGGCATGTCCATGTTTTTTTTAGCAGTTCGCGCTGCTGTTGCATTCGTTCTCTTGTTTTCTTCTTTATTGAGTTGCGACGAATGATTGTTCTGGCGTTTGCTGTCTTTGCTGTTGTTTTCATTTGCTAGTAGCATTAATTGTTTGTAGGCTGTACCAAGCTCATATTGAAGCAAAAGCTTATTTGCATAGTCGATGGTTTTGTACACATCGCGGTAAGTGCGTTCCAAGGCTTTTATTCGAATCTCAATTAAAGCCCTGGGTGATAGTTCAATGTTCGGTATCATCGGAAAAAGCTTTTATGAATTGGTTGAGTTGTTCGTAATCGATTATTCGAATGTTGTGTTTCTTCGAAATTATTCGCTCCTGAATTGACCCTTTGCTATCAGTCCAATCGGGAAGAAAAAGCGCCACATTACTATTAAGTAGATGGGGTTTTAGAATCTCCATGGCATCTTCCCAGCCGGTTCCTCGCGGAACAATACGCATGGGATTAAGGGTTTGAAAACCTAAATTTGATAAGGTTTCGTCGAGTGCCCTGAATTTATCAAAACACTGCTGATAATCTTCGCCCGTAACTTTTCCGGCTAAATAAACTTTTATGTTTTTCATTTTCTTGCGCGTTAAGAGTACTTTGTATTTAAGCTTTGCAAGCCTGAATATTGGAATCATTTCATCGTAGGTATATCCGGCCTTTAGCAAAATGTTTATCATTTTATTGGCAACGGTTTCCTCTATTGAAACCTCTTTTTTTAAAGAGGTCCCCGCCTCCTTTCGGGGACCATTTTTTGCTTTTACCAGGAGGTGACTATTGTTATTATTATTACTACTCATCGCTATTCATTTTTTTTAGTGCTTCCTCGGAATAATTAGAAAGCAATAAATTTTTTATCGACTTGATTTCGGAGTGTAACTTGCTGAATTCTTCAGTTAACTGGCGTGTTTGCGCTAAAGCCAGCGCCATAGTTCCACTTTCGCCTTTTGCCAGAAATTCACGTTGGTATTGTTTTATTTTGTTCTCCATGGCTATGAAACTAAAGGGGTTAAACTTGATAAATGAGCCATGTTAACGGCGCCCAATTGAAT
>CAYUEO010000138.1:0-2802 GCA_964443755.1 uncultured Gammaproteobacteria bacterium
GAGCATAATACAACCCTGCAAAAACAAGAAATAGTACCAATAACTTTTTAATGATGGAAGTGGCTGATATAGTCATTTTTGTTATTCGATTAGGTTTGTGTAACAAAGGTCTAAACCTTTGACTCGAAAATTGTTACATAACTTTTTAGGTTTGTTACATAATTCATTGATTATAACCAAAAAAACCTTTTTAAAAAGTATAAAAATGAAATTTTTTTATATATATTTGTCAATTAATGACAAGTCAAATGAAAGAAATATTTGGAGAATATATCAAACGCTTAAGGACTGAGAAAGAGTTGACTTTAACACAACTTGCGGCTAGGCTAGACTTAGATTCTGCCAATTTGAGTAAAATTGAAAATAACAAAAGAGAATTTGACGAAAAACGCCTTCCTCTCTTATCGGAGGTTTTCAATCTTGATATTGCAACCCTAAGAACAGAGTTTTTTAGTGATGTAATTGCTAAGAAAATTTACGAGAATAATTGTGATAATGAAACATTAATTCTTGCAGAACAAAAAGTAGAATATTTAAAATCAAAAAAATTAACAACAATATGAATATAGTATCTTTTTTTGCTGGTGCTGGTGGTCTCGACCTAGGTTTTCAAAAAGCAGGGTTTAATGTTATTTGGGCAAATGAATACGACAAAGAAATTTGGAAAACCTACGAAAAGAACCATCCACATTCAATTTTAGACAGAAGGAGTATTGTAAACATACCAACAAATGAAGTTCCTGAATGTGATGGAATAATTGGAGGACCTCCCTGTCAAAGTTGGAGCGAAGCAGGTACTATGAAAGGAATTAATGATAAACGAGGTCAGTTATTTTATGACTTTATTCGTATTCTTGAAGCAAAACAACCTAAATTCTTTTTAGCTGAAAATGTTAGCGGAATGTTATTGGGTAGGCATTCGGAGGCACTAAACAACATTAAAGAATTGTTTAGAAATGCAGGAGTAGGTTATGAATTATCATTTGATATGCTTAACGCATCAGATTACAATGTACCTCAGGACAGAAAAAGAATTTTTTTTATTGGAATTAGAAAAGATTTGAATTTCACGTTTCAATTTCCAAAACCAAATTTTCCAAAAATAACTTTAGAAGAAACCATTTATGATTTAAAAGATAATGTTGTTCCTGCATTGCCTTACAATAAAACAAACGGAACTACTTGTTCTGTACCAAATCATGAATACATGATTGGCGATTTTTCTAGTATTTTTATGTCGAGAAATCGTGTTCGATGTTGGAACGAACAATCGTTTACCATACAGGCAGGAGGTCGGCACGCTCCCATCCACCCACAAGCACCAAAAATGAAATTTATTGAACAAAACATTAGAGTTTTTGTGCCAGGCAAAGAACAATTGTACAGAAGATTAAGTGTAAGAGAATGTGCGAGAATACAAACATTTCCCGACAATTTTATTTTCCATTATACCAGCGTTCCAGCAGGTTATAAAATGATAGGAAATGCTGTTCCGGTTAACCTTGCTAAATTTTTAGCCGAAAGCATTAAACAGCAAATTAATGAAAATGCTTTAATTAAACAAATTACAGAAACTAGAAAAGAAGCCTTGGCAGTATGACAAATATTTTAGAAGCAATACTAAATATTGCTGAACTTCCGATTTTAAATGTTGACCAAATAACGTTTGGTAATAATAGAGTAACAATTGTAGGTGATGGATTAGAAATTTTTGTAAAAAACGCTTTTTCAAACAATTTCAACTCGATTGATGAAACTGCTAAAATAGCCAAGTATGCCGAAGTATTTTCTTACGAAGGAAGCCAAACAAGACCGCCAGACCTGATGATTAAAGGTGGAGATGCTATTGAAGTTAAAAAAACCGAATCCATTTTATCGGAATTGCAATTGAATAGTTCGCATCCAAAAGCAAAACTTTTTGCCAATAGTCACCTAATTAATAACCATTGTAGAACTTGCGAAAAATGGGAAGAAAAAGATATTATTTATGCCATTGGACACGTTCCGAAAAGTAGTAAAATACTTTCGTCACTTTGGTTGATTTACGGCAATATTTATGCGGCAGACGATGATGTTTATACCAATTTAAAAGCCACTATTACAGAAAGCCTTGAAAATACACCGGAGATAAATTTCTCAGAAACAAAAGAGCTGGGACGAGTTAATTATGTTGATCCTTTAAAAATTACCAACATGAGAATTAGAGGGATGTGGTTATTGCAACCACCAGTAAAAGTGTTCAACTATGTTTACCCTTACGATACTAAATTAAAGTTTCAATTGGTGGCAATTGTACCCAACGACAAATACTATTCGTTTCCTATCGAAAGCAGAACTAAAATAGAGAATTCGGTTAATGATAAATTAAGCATTCAAGCCGTTAAAATTAAAAACCCCAATAACCCTGTTCATTTAATTGATTGCAAATTGATTACGATTAAAACAGAAAATGATTAAAAAATAAAATTTGGAAGAAGCTATTAGTAAGAAGATTAATATAGAAATAAATAAAAATAGGTATGAGAATAATACATTTAAGTGATTTGCATCTTTCAAAGGATAATCTTAGTTCTTTGAAACAATTCTACTTAACAGCCTTGCTGAAGGATTTAACCAACTGGCAGCAAGAAAAACCAATTGATTTAGTTGTTTTAACAGGAGATTTGATTGATAAAGGCGGTTCTAGTTTTAAAGACAGTGAGGATGTTTATGATGTTGTGGAAAAAGAATTTATTACTCCAATTCTTCAAACGGTAAAACTTGATAAAAGCCGATTTTTGTTTATTCCTGGCAATCATGATG
>CAYUEO010000139.1:0-2760 GCA_964443755.1 uncultured Gammaproteobacteria bacterium
AAGTTTGGTTTTTTTACCACAAGCTACACTGCGTTAAGCTTGCTGCAGCGAGGGGGAAGCATTGGAGCAATTGAAATAGTTAGGGTTTTTAGTACATTACCTAAAATAATTCAATTTGTTTTTAGTTTAAAACTTCGCTTCTTTCTACTAAGATTGGACGATAAACTACTTTGGTAATCTTATAATCTTGTTTGTATTTTTTCATCAACTTTTTAAAATCAATGTCTTTTTTCATTTTTTTGTTGATTGAAAAAGTTTTTTGAAGTTCCAATTCAAAATAATAAGCCGTTTTAGATTTTTCCTTTCCTTTAATTTTAGCTTTAGGTTGATGATTAATTTTTTTAATTGTTGCATGTAAGTTTAACACTTCAAAAGGTTTTCTTCTGCCACCTGTGTAAAGGATAATTTCTTCCGCATCATATAATTCATAAGGAAATCCTATAAAATTATCTTCTTTATCGGTAGAGTGAAAGTAATACTTAGTACTATTTTCAAGCTTTTTTAATTCACTTGCACGAACATAACCCAACAACAGTTTTTTAGTTGGTTTTGGTTCTTCAGCCAAGAAAATAGAATATTGTTTATTATCCTCAAAGCCTCTTAATTTATTAGTATAGCTCCTAGCTATTCTTGGGTTTTCAATTTCTAATCTTCTTTGTTTACTTATTTCTAAAAACTGTGCTTCTTGGTCAATTCCTAAAAATCTTCTGTTGGCTAAATTGGCAGCAATTCCTGTGGTGCTACTTCCTGTAAAAGGATCGAGAATCCAAGCATTTGGTTTGGTTGAAGCTAAAATAAGTCTTGTTAAAACCGATAAAGGTTTTTGAGTTGGATGTTTACCACAACTTTTTTCCCAAGGAGCAATAGCTGGTAATTTCCAAACATCTTTCATTTGTTTGTCGTCATTCAACTGTTTCATTAATTCATAATTGAAATAATGCGGCACTTTTTCATGTTTTCTAGCCCAAATAATTTGTTCGGTTGAATAAGTAAAATACCTACATGAAAAGTTGGGTGGTGGATTGGTTTTTTGCCAAGTGATGACATTTAAAATTTTAAACCCTAATTCTGTTAACAGCTGCCCTACTGAAAAAATATTGTGCATCGTACCACTTATCCAAATAGTAGCATCATCTTTCATTTTTTCACGAACCAAACTCAACCATTTTCTGTTAAAATCATTAACAAACTCAAAACCCTCTGATTTATCCCATTTGCCTTTGTTGACACTTACTATTTTACCGTTTTGAATGGATAAGCCATTGTTAGATAAAAAGTAAGGAGGATCGGCAAAAACCATATCAAATTGATGCTCAAATTGAGGCAACAACTCAAACGTATCTCCTTTTAAGAGATAAAAATTTTTGTCGTTGGATTTGAAGTATGGTTTAATCATTCGAAAATATTACCTACCGTTATGAGTTGCAAAACTCACAATTTTATAAATGTCTTTATTATCTTTTAATGCTTTGAGTAAATTTCTGAACATATATGCATTTGAAAAATTTGTTTTTTCTTGTACCATTAAAAGTTTAGCAATTAGATAAAGAAACTTAATACTGTATTCTCCTTTCCCAGCTAATTTTGGGTACTTTTTGGCTTCTTTATTAATTTCTTTTTTGAGTAATTCAACATCTATAATTTCATTTCGATGTTTTTTATTTTTTATGGGAACAATTTTATTATCCCACATATCTATTAAAAACGAAATGAATTTTTTAGTTTCTGCTTTTTGATGTTGCATTTTGATTATTGCATCAACAGCCCAATGAATATGTTTTGGTGTTCTTATTCTTGACCAACCTGATTTAGTTGAATTATCTTTTTGCCGATATTTTAACAATAAATCAAATTTTGAAAGGCTACCTTGATAAACTCCTAATATATAAGAATCGTTAATTTGAATTATTGCTAAAGGCGATTCACCTTTTACAAGCATGTGTGGTAGGTTATTCATATAAAATTAACTAAGTAGATTTTGAAGGAAATTTTTAACATCAGGATATTTAATATCTAAATCGTTAATCAGGTTTATTTTTATAGGATCTCCTTTTAAGTTAAATTTACTAGCCATACCACCTTTGAAGCCAGATCCCTTTGCTGACAAGCTTAATCCTTTATCTGGATTTCTTGAGTTTTTTAAATTTTCAATTATTTCTAATACACCATTAAATCTCATAGAAAGATTATTTGTTTGTTTAAAAAATTGTTTTTCAAGAATGATTTTAAAAGTACCATTACTTTTCAATACTTTATTAGCTAAATCAAGTATCATCTCGGGATAAATAAAATCTTCTATTTCTATATTAGGCTTACGATCCTTAAATGAAGTATATTGAGTATTAAAAGCATCTATAATATAAACTAATTGAACATCAATATTTGTGAATTGTTTCTTTTCAATTTTAGAGGATTGTTCTCTACCACTTTCATCATTATCAAATAAAACTTTAAAACTTGGTTTGTAATCAAAATCAGTACATATTGCATTGTAATATTCTAATAGTTTGATAAAATTTGTAACACCTCCTGCTTGGATAATATTTACTTTTGGTAATCCAAAGACATGTAAAAGTTCGCTTAAATATTTCTCATCTTCTTTCCCTTCAACTAAAAGATTTTTTCTCCCCACAACAAATACATCATTATCTTCAATCCCTAATGTTTCTTTTATTAATGGAACAGAGTCATTAGAATTCATATCTATTTGCTTTGTTTCAAGAATATTTCCCTTTCTACTTTTTCTGGAGGAAAAAGTAG
>CAYUEO010000140.1:0-2743 GCA_964443755.1 uncultured Gammaproteobacteria bacterium
ATCTACCCATATTTGGGTGTATATGTATGACTGATTCATACATATATATAAGTTACCACACATACTAAAAAGACACAGACCGACAATGAAAAATAATTTTGATGGGATTTTCAAGACGTAAAATGCTAACTTTAGTCTGTGGTGTAGTTTGCATACTATAAGTAGCTTTGCCCCATTGTAATTTATTCAATGGAGAGCAGAGAAATTTTAATAAAATTCGGTCAACGTGTTCGACAGTTGAGAAAAGAAAAAAATCTTTCACAAGAAGACCTTTCTTTTAAAGCTGACTTACACAGAACGTATATCGGAATGATAGAACGTGCTGAAAAGAATATAACTCTTGTCAACATTGAGAAAATTGCGAAAGCACTAAATGTTGACATAAAAGAGTTATTTAATGGCTAAAAAGAAAATTCCAAGTTTACCAAAGCTTCTAAAAAGCAAAATATACAAGACTGGGCAAACAAGAGGTGCTGATGATGATGTCATTTTTCAAAATAGAGTCAATCGAAATAGTACTGTTTTAATCCCTTATGATTTTTTTGATTTGACAAATCAAGCACCTGATAGTAAAGGAAAATTTGAAAATGGTTTTATAGTGCTAATTAACCCTTTTGACTACTTTTGGAAAGAAAATTTTCAAATAGAAATGACTTCCAAAGGTTTAAAACTTGGGAAAAACGCACTTCTTTTTTACGAAACCCGACAACAATGGAATGAATATAATCCAATTAGCAAAAAACTAAAACCAGCTAATAGCAGAACAGAGCCTCTAGGCGGAAGTTTTGTTGCTAGAGTGCCTTCTACAACATCATCAGGGGACGAGAAAATTAGTTATGGATTCAATATAAGTAAACTAAAAGGTGCAGGAATAAGAGTTTATGAATATGCCAGTAAAGAAGTAATGAAAGATTGTCATGACCAACTTGAATATCTTTTTTGGCTTTGTTTCGATTCTGAACAAGTAGCTCTTGAGGCTGGTATGACAAAAGAGCAAATAAAAGAAAGAAAATCTTATGTTGCAGAAGTGTGTAAAACCCGAAAACTTTCTGACCATTCTCTTTTAAATGCGAATAGAATGATAGACAAAGATGAAAATACAGTTTGTCCGTTATGTTTAGAAAAATTAAAAGGAATAGGTTTCTTAAGCCGATTAATACAAGCGGAAGGAAGAAATGTACCTGATTTAACTGTAACGGAAATAAATTTATTTCACATAAGAGAATTGCGAACAGGTGAATTCAATCACAAACCTTATAATCTAGGCTGGGGTCATCACCATTGTAATGTTGTATGTAAAGATTCAGGAATTATCGAAACTTTAAAATGGATGAAAGTAATTGTCGATAAAAACATAAATGAAGGAATACAGTTTTAGCTAAACAATGATGCTTGATGTTTTAAATTAGGTTGTTTAGTTGCTTTCATTAGTGATGATTTTGAACCATTTACCTTTAAAGGAACTTGCTCATAGTTTTCTAATCTCATTTTGATAATATCAAACCACTCTTTTTCTAATTCAATACTTATAGAATATCTATTTAAATTTAATGATGCTAAAGAAGTGCTACCAGAACCACCGAAACAATCTAAAACTATGTCATCTTCAAATGTTGTAGCATTTATACAATGCTCTAACATTTCAAGTGGTTTTTCAGCTGGATGTTTGCCGTTATATGGTCTTACAGAGTTAAAATCCCAAACATCTGTAAACTGAATATCCGCAGACACTTCAAATTTTCTGATTACATCCTCATAATCTGGCATATTATCAATTTTTCCAGACTTAAGTAATGCTTCACATATTTTCGCATATTGTTCTCTACTTGGAATATTTCTTCCCGTTTCCCAATTTGAAACAGCACCTCCGTGATTAACTTTACCATACGCTCCTACCTGTTCAGTTAATTGATGACCAGAGATACCAGCTAAAGTTCTTTTTTCACGTAAAAAATTACCAAACCAAGAGCGTTTTAAATTTCCGTCAGTTGCAGGTTCTGCAAATAAAATTCTTTCAGAATGTGGATACCATTGTCTTAATGACTCCTTTTTCATTTTTCCTTTCCAACCATCAAAACCAGGGTCATTAGGTTTTGCCCAAACAATATGAGATAAAACATTAAAATGTGAATACATTGCAACTTCTAATTTTGCAGACATTGCAGAAGAACAATACATAAAAATAGAACCATTGGGTTTTAAAATCCTCTTCCATTCAACAAAATACATTTCCATCCAATTCAAGAACTCTTCATCTGTCTTAAACGACTTATCATTTGCAATGTTATCTTTTTTTGTACTGTGATAAGGTGGGTCGGTCAATATGAGAGATATTGAAGAATCTGGTATCAGACGAATTTTATCTAGAGAATCCCCATTTAAAACGATAGACCTTTCAATCGAAAAGATTTCTTCGGTGTGAAAACTTTCACAAATTGAGTTAAACAAATGTCTTCTAGATATTTTATGCTCCATCGAATCGCTAATTATAGTATGCAAATTTACAGACAATTTTTAACTCCACAAAATTATTTTCTTGTATTTTTGAAGAAAATTACTGAAGCCAACAAAGAAAAGGAAAAAGTACGTGTGGTAACAGCTAAGGTTTCGTTGGGTGCGTAGCACCAACAATGAAACTTGTGTTGAACTGCCTGCTCCGATACATCGGAGGAATCGGTTTTTTTGCACCAACACTATGGAGTTATCGTTAAGTTGATAGAGTGCATATCAAGAGGATTTGAAA
>CAYUEO010000141.1:0-2699 GCA_964443755.1 uncultured Gammaproteobacteria bacterium
ATAAATTGAATTGGTGCCCACAATACAAAAGGTAGCTTGTCATACAAAGAAGCTGTCCACTTTTTTGTATCTCTATCTTCAACAATATCCCACTTGTTGGCGATTAAAATTAAGCTTTTGCCCCGATCTACAATTTCTTGAATTAATTTAGAATCTTGGTGTGTTAGAGGAGTGCTAATATCTAATACTAATAAAGCAATGTCGGCGTGATCAAGAGATTTAAGAGACTTTTGGATGCCGGCCTGTTCTAATTTTCCAGCTTTTTGTCGCCGTCTAGTTATCCCAGCCGTGTCCACTAGAGTAATGGGGGTGTTTTTATAGATTAAGTTAGTGTTTTGAGGTTCTCTAGTGGTATGAGGAGTCGGACTAACGATAACCCGTTCATAACCAAGAATAGAGTTTAATAAAGAAGACTTGCCTACATTAGGTTGTCCAATTATACAAAGCCTGACATCACGTGGCTTTTCTTCTAAGGCTTTTTTATCTTCCAGATCTTCTCTTTCTTCCCGGTTATTTTTCCGGGCGCCACCGATTTTATCAATTACTATATCAAGTAGATCCCCAGTTCCCATGCCGGTAGCCGCTGACGTAACCAAGGGTTCGCCTAGACCAAGTTTATAAAATTGGGCAGTTTCTGGTGCTAACTTATAGTTATCAACTTTATTAGCGACAAGAATTGTTTTATTGCGATATTTTTGGCTTTTATTTAAACCAGAAGCTAAAGCTTTATCTTCTGCGAGTATTCCATCTTTAGCATCTACAACAAAGAGAATTAAATCAGCTTGATCTAAATATGATCTAGCTTGTCTTTGAGTTTGACTATCAATATCATTTTCTTTTATTTTACTGATACTTAAGGCCCTGGTATCTAGTAATCCAGCGGTGTCTACAATATCAAAAGGCAATCCTCTCCACTCTAGAGAACCAAGATTACTATCACGAGTAGTGCCAGCTATATTAGATATTAAAGCCTGGCGCTTTTCAGTTAGGGCATTAAATAAAGTAGACTTACCTACATTAGTTCTGCCACAAATTACTACTAGAGGTTTTATTTTTTTGTTTTCCATAATATTAGAGGTCAGTATCGCTGCCGACAATCAAAATAAAATCAGGGGAGGTGCCCGAGGTTTTATATTCGTCTAACCAGGCTGGATTAGTTTCGCTGACTGCCCCTGAAGTTATTCTTTGTAAAATTTCAAGAGAACTTTTATTTTTTCCTTCAGTCAAGTCGAAAATAATACTGGAGGAATAATCTCTGGCTGCTGCGTTCCCTACCTGAATAACCTCGAAATTAGCTTCTTTAAGATTGGTTGAGGTTTTTCCAGCTAGTCCAGTAACCCAGGTGCCATTTAAAATAACTATACTCGAATTATCGTCTATTTGATTGTCAATTTTTTCTCCCAATGGGGGATTTAATAAAAAGATATTTTGCACCATGTTTCTGATGGCGGAAAAATTTCCACTTCTTGGTGTTAGTATATACGCGCCGCTTTCAGCTATTGCTGAGACCAAAAAATTATCCGGAGCATCGCTTAGGACGCGATTAATTATTTCTGAACGATTTACATCCTTAGCAATGTCCCAAAGACGTAACGCTTCCCAGGTGCCTAAATTTGTGGAAATATTATTACTGAATTGTTCTGAGAGCTTAGCTAGCATCACCGGGTTCAGTAATGTTTTAGCCGAGAGAAGTTTATTTTTTACAGCTTCGATTACTAATTGTTGCCTGCGAGCACGAGCAAAGTCTGATCCCTCACCACCAACACCATGTCGACTCCGAGCGTATTTAAGAGCTGTTTTGCCGTCCATCTTTTGTAGTCCTGGTTCTATATGTAGATGTTCAAATCGAGCATAGTAATCAGGGTTATCTTCTTGGCCCATAATTGGATAACTATAGTCATCAAGAGTGTTTTCAACATCGATCTCAATACCACCCAGCTCATCAATGATATTTATAAAACCATTAAAGTCAATGCGAATATAATAATTAATTGGGGTTTGAAGTAAGGAGCTCATAGCTTCTGCCGTAGCAACTCCACCACTTCCCGCTTCTAGTTGTTCAGCATAGGCATTAATAGAATTTATTTTTTGCCACCCACTTACAGGACTAACTAAATCTCTAGGAAATGAAATAAGAGAAGCTTGTTTGGTTGAGGGTCTAAAACTAGCTAGCATGATTGTGTCAGTTAGATATGCACCGTCATGTCCTTCCCCCCCCATACCCAGTAATAGTATGTTTACTCGATCATCTTCTTCGCCTTGTAGTTTTTTATCATCACTAAAATGAACTAAGCGGTTTAGAATTCCGTCTCCAAACCAAGTAGAAGCATTTTGGCTTGAAATTAAAACCTTACCCGTAAAAATAAGGGAAATAATAATAATCGCCGTTGTATATATAGTAAAGCGTTTTCTTTTTCCTTTAAGAATTACACCCTCAGCCCTTGATAGACCTCCTGAGGTTTGTTGTATTCTCTCTTCTTCTTCTAATTTTTGTTTGAAATCAACCATAACTGTTCAAAATAACATAGAAATTTATTCCAATAAGACGCGGAATATAATTAATACTGTCGGGCTGCCCAGAATTGAACTGGGATCACACGCACCCGAAGCGTGTATAATAGCCTTTATACCACAGCCCGATAACTTGTGGACTTGAGGGGACTCGAACCCCTTACCTCTGCAATGCGAATGCAGCGCTC
>CAYUEO010000142.1:0-2642 GCA_964443755.1 uncultured Gammaproteobacteria bacterium
TAAGAGCTGAAAGCTGATGGTGCTAAAGATAGTGATTCTTTAATTAACTCATTAATCTGAGTCGCGGTCTGACCGGGCTGATTCTTACTGCCTAGTTCCCATTCATTTCCCAGCCCGCTCCACAAAACATAAGGCTCACCGCGATGATCAGTTATTAATTCTTGATATCTACCCAAATAACTACGCACCTGCCGGTCGCTACTTAAATCAAACTCTCCCCAAGTTGAGCGGTCTGGTTGGTCTATTACTAATAATCCGGCCTTAGCTGCTTGATTAAGCAAACGTTCATTAGCGCTATGATAAAAACGAACAGCATTAGCTCCGGTTTCTTTAATCTGTGCTAAGCCCCGCTCTATTTCTAGACCGATCTGACTATTAGAAAAAGACGGAATTAAACCCTTAATTAGAAACTTTTCGTCATTAATATATAAGCTTTGTCCGCGCAACTCTTTAATGCTGGTTGAAAAATCTGCCTGACGATGACACGTGGAAAACCTACCTATTCCCTCACCGACTAACTTAATAGATAAATTATGTTTTTCCCAACCTAAGGGATAATTTTTATCTAGGACAGTAGTCAATCCGGTATTGATTTCTCTTTCTGTTAATAGTTGCCCATCCAAATATGTAGTTAAATACAAATTATCTGGACTAACTGCGCCACTCTCATTAATTACTGCCACAGTTGCTAGGACCCGAGAAAAACCGGGCTCAACTATATTCTGCTTAAAATTAATCTTTAAATCTAGACTGGTATCTGATTTAAGAAATAAAGGTGACCATAAAAAAGGTTCAACGCGGCCACAGTTATTTGTAGCCAAAAGATCATTTACCAATATAACAGTTAAAATTAAAATAGCTCCAATAAAATACATGGCCTTATTAGGACCTTTAGCTATTTGGCCGGTTACTAAATTATCTGACACATTTTCCGGCACCATAGAGACGGAATAGCTATTACGACGTTCTATTTTGGACCAATAAGCTCTACCCAGCAGATAGTCGAGAAAACCTAATAAAGCCGCATAAATATCTAAAAATAAAGTAAAAAAATATGTTGGTATTATCCATAAATTAAGCCAGCGCCTGGAGTCTTTAAAATATGACCAAGCACCCAGTATAGAAAAAAGTGGGGCAGAAATTAAAAAGAGATGCCACAATAACCAATCATTAGCATAAGGAAAAATCAAAATATAATAATATTGTTCCGCACCAATTAATTTATACAAATAAACCACTGATATAGATAACTGGGGAGCAAGCCATAAAAATGACACCAACCAATCACTTAAAAAACGCCAACTAGATCGAGCTGGGGCTCTAAAAACATAAGCCAATATCAAGGATAGAGAAACAGAAACAACAATCACAACCAGTTGGAAGTTCCCTGCTAATTGACGAAAAAAATATATCCCGTAAACACTAATTAATAACCAAACCGCCAGTGGCACCAAATAAAATTGGCCATGAATAAGTAAAACAACTTTAGAAAATATAGGTAACTTAGCTCTAAAAATAGCAACCAGATGTTTGAAGAAACTTTGATTGTGTCCAGCAGCCCAGCGGCGACGGCGCAAGATATAAGCCAAAAACGAGGGAGAGACTTCCTCATAGGATGAGGCCTGGCTGTTATATGCTATTTTATACCCGGCACACCAAAGATCATAAGATAAATATGTGTCCTCAGTAATCGAATCTTGCAGTAGAAAGCGCTGCAATATATTAGTTTTAAATACAGCGGCCGTGCCGGTAAAAAAAACACTGCGCCCGGATAATATATTATTAACCAGCTCGTTGCCCAAGTGGTTTTGCGAAGAATCCCAAATTTGTGCCAAATGGCTAGCATCAAGCGATTGACGACGAGTTTGTACTCCTGCTAAATCGGCCACTGTTTGCGGACAAAGAGAAATAGAAGAACTTAGCCAATTAGGAGAAGGCCTATGGTCAGCATCGATCAGGGCGACGTAAGGATAATTTAAATTCTCTAAGGCTTGGTTAATTTTATCCTTTTTGTTTTGTAAACCAGACATAACCAACTTTAAAGAACGCTTATCTTGGCTCCAAACAACCAAACCCTCGGCCCCTATTTGGCAATCACGCGCCACATCTTCCGGCAAACCGTAATATTTTAATAACGGCTGAATTGAATTATCTCGCCAACTATTTACTATTATTCTAAGCTCGATAAAGCCCTGATAGTCCTGACCTATAACTGCTGTAGCCGCGTCAATCACTCCCTCGCCCTCATTATAAGAAGGTATTAGAACGCATATTTCCGGTTGTTCAGAGGATGGTTTAGTTTCAGTAGGGCGATAACGCTTTAGTAAGCCAAAAAATCCCAGGCCGAAAAAGACTAAGGCATATAAAGACAAATAAACTAAAAGCACCACTGAAACACCTAAGAAGTAGCTAACCATAATAAATTTTAATATCCTTATATTTATTATAACTCAAGCCAGATTATAAAAAAACCCCGGCGCTCTTCTAATCTTTTTAAGATTAGAGGGCGTCGGGATTAGACAGCAACTACTTTAACAACATCATTTTTTTAATAGCTCGGAAGTCTCCGGCTATTACTGTTATAGATCTTAATTAAGGTCTGGATAGACTTAGGCAACAAGAAGTTAATCCGCGTTGTCGGA
>CAYUEO010000143.1:0-2600 GCA_964443755.1 uncultured Gammaproteobacteria bacterium
TGCTTTCATTTTTTTACTATTTTTGATGAATTAATGATGGTTTTTAGACGAACTGCCGTTGGCGGTCAGCTTAAGACGACAGCGTTCATTGAAAATATAGTTCCTAAAAAAGAACAAAAGAAACTGAGTTTAAAGGTTACTTTGACAGTTGAATTTGCAATGTCCTTAGTTGGAGTATTGACTTTCTTCCTTTGGAAAATTCAAAACTTTATGACTATGGTAACTAAAATAACAAGTGTAGTAGTTGGGATAGCTCTCGCGGGAAGAAAGGCAACCATATTCCATACTATAAGACATTGAGACAACTTTAATTGTAATCTGAATTCAGTGTAGAGAATGGGGGTTCGAGTCCCCCACTTCCCACCTTTTTAAAACAGCAAGCCGCTTATTGAATTTGTAATCAATTTACACATTTCAATCAAATTCTTTCTTTTGAATCATTTTTATTCGTAAATTTGCAAACATCTTACAAAATAAAGACAAAAAATGATTATCAATTTTAGTGTTCAAAATTTTGGCTCAATAAAAGACAAACAAACTCTTTCGTTTGAGGCGGACAAGTCGGCACACCTTGAAGACGCTTATATTGTGAACTTTGGCGGACAGAGAATTTTAAAACTTGCCTTAATTTATGGTGCAAACGCATCAGGAAAAACAACAATTTTGAAAGCGCTTGATTTTTTAAGAGACATCGTTCTTGAACCAGAGCGTAAAAAAACGAACGAATTGGACTTTAATCCTTTCTTATTTGACCTAAATACACCTAAACAGAACTCAATTATTTCTATTGAGTTTTTTAAAAATGACATTAAATACTTTTACGAAGTAGAATTTTTCAAAAAAGCTATTGTGTCTGAGGCGTTGTTTTTTTACAATCCTAATAAAGCTAATGTCTTTAAGAGAAAAACAAACTTATCTAATCAATTTACTGAAATATCGTTTGGAAGTAAAATTTCTGCTGACAAGGTTTTTGAAAAAACACTAGAATCTAACACCTTATGGAACAATACCGTTCTTGGGGGATATTTAAAAACAAACATTGACCTTAAGGAATTGCAAGAAGTTGTTGATTGGTTTAAAAATTATCTAAGCCCATTAGTTTATACAAGAACAGAATTAGAAGGATTTGTGACGTCAAGAATTGAAAGTAAAGTAATTTCTAAAGCTGATGTTGTTACAATATTAAAGAAAGCCGACTTTAATATTTCTGATATTGTTATTGAAGAGAAAGAAGAAAAAATACCAGATGGTTTAATTGAGTTCTTGAAAAAGCAAGTTAAAGAACATAGTGATAAAATTAAGGAATTAGAAGAAAGAGGTAAGGTAACAGCTGTAAATATTGAATTTGAGCATACAGTAAATAACACTAAATATACCTTGCCTTTAGAATTTGAATCGCAAGGGACAAGGCGTTATTATGGTTTTGCAGGCTTATTAGCTTTGTTAATTAAAAATTCAACTGCATTTCCAATTGATGAGTTAGAAGCTTCATTACACCCTGATTTATATTTGCATTTTATTCTTTCTTTTCTTTTAAATTCTAAAGCGTCTCAAATAATTGCTACCACTCACAATCGAGAAATTTTAGACAACAAAGACATTTTTAGAAATGATGCGATATGGTTCACAGATAAGCGAGACAGTTGTGCCACAGAACTTTATTCATTGACTGATTTTGATAGTTCTATTGTAAGAAACACTACAAATATTTTAAACGCATACAAAAGCGGTAAATTAAGCGGAACACCTAATTTGGGCGACACTTTCATTGATCTAAGTCTATGAGAAAGCCAAAAAAAATTATACACAAAACAAATCCTTCTTTTGCTCTAGTAGTGGATGGGGAAACAGAAGTTTGGTATTTACAAATGTTAAAAAGGAATGAACGGGACATTCGTGTAAGCATAAAACCCGAAATCCCAAACAAAAAAAGTGTAGAAGAACAATATAATTTGGTTTGTGATTTGTCAAACAAAGAGTTTACAAAAGTTTTTTGGATTATTGACCTTGATACTGTTATAAAAGAAGATAATGAAGCACCAAAAAGCAAAAAATCACCACTCAAAACATTTGAAGAATACAGAACCGACCTCATTACGAACTACCCGAACGTTGTTGTTATTGTAAATAATCCTTGCATTGAGTTTTGGTTTCTACTTCATTTTGAAAAAACATCAAAATACTTCGACACTTGCTCAAGTGCAGAAACACAACTAAAAAAGCACTTGAAGAATTATGAAAAGACGCAAAAATTCTTTACAAAACAAAATGACGACATTTATTTGAAACTAAAACCCAATCTAAAAACAGGTATAGCAAACTCAATTGCTCTTGGGAATTTTGACAATGAAAATCCGAAGCAAGCAATGTGTGAAATGGAATTACTCTTAAAGTCAAACGAATTAAAGAAGCACTTTGAATAGAAAGCCGAACCGCCAACATCACCTATACGCAAGCAGGAATTTCGTGCTTCGCAGGACAGGAAAGTGATGAATTTAAAGTTCAGTTCTTCGTAGGAAAGGGTAGTAGTATAATCCCTGCCTGTGGGTAGCTGCAAAACGTCAAACTGTCTAAAAACCTATTTCCTTACAAAACAATTA
>CAYUEO010000144.1:0-2587 GCA_964443755.1 uncultured Gammaproteobacteria bacterium
GCCTTTACATTCATCACACGTTAAGTGAATGTCTGCCATAAATTGCATTTCAACCGTAATTTCGCCTTCTCCTTTGCAATTTTCACACCTACCACCATCTACATTAAAAGAAAAATGAGCAGGTTTGTATCCTCTGTTTTTAGCCAGTTTATTGTCCGAAAATAAATTTCTAATTTCATCGTATGCTTTTACATAAGTAACAGGATTAGAACGAGATGACTTTCCTATGGGGTTTTGGTTAACATATTCAACCCCTTTCAAACTTTTAATATCTCCAGCAATGGAAGTAATGCTTCCACTTTTTTCTCCATAACCTTCAAACATTTTTTTGAGATGGGGCAACAAACAGCTTTTTACTAAAGTAGATTTTCCAGAGCCACTCACACCAGTTACCACCGTGAATATTCCTAACGGGAAAGTTACATCAATGTTTTTAAGGTTGTTTTCTTTTGCACCAAATACCTCAATTTTATTTTTCCAAGTTCGTCTTTTTAATGGAATTTCTATTTGTAAGTTTCCGTTGATATAATTAGCTGTTAATGTGTTGTTTTGCTTTAAAAGTGCGTTGAAAATTCCGTTAAAAACTACTTCACCACCTAAATTTCCTGCTTCTGGTCCAATATCTATAATTTCATCTGCAGCCCTAATAATATCTTCATCGTGTTCAACCACAATAACAGAGTTGCCCAATTGCTGTAAATCTTTTAAAACAGTAATCAATTTTTCGGTGTCTTTTGAGTGCAGCCCAATGCTTGGTTCATCTAAAATATACATCGACCCAACCAAGCTGCTACCTAATGAAGTTGCTAGATTTATGCGTTGCGATTCTCCGCCTGAAAGCGTTGATGATAAGCGATTTAGAGTTAGGTAGTTCAACCCAACATTTAAGAGGTAATTTAACCTGCTTTGTATTTCAGTTAAAAGCCGTTGAGCAATTTCTGTTTCTTTTTTTGTTAGTTTTAGTGCAGCAAAAAAAACAACCAATTCGTCAATAGGCATCAACACTAAATCTGAAATAGATTTTCCATTAATTTTAACATAATTAGCATCTTTTCGTAAACGAGTTCCTCTGCAATCAGGGCAAATTGTTTTCCCTCTATATCTTGCCAACATTACTCTATATTGAATTTTGTAGCTATTACTTTCTACCATTTTAAAGAAACCATTAATTCCTTCAAAATAGCGGTTACCCTCCCATACAAGTTGTTGCTGTTCTTCCGTAAGCTGATAAAAGGGTTTATGAATAGGAAAATCAAATTTTGAAGCATTCATTATCAATTCGTCTTTCCATTGTTGCATTTTCTCGCCTTTCCAACAAACAACTGCATCCTCATAAATGGATAAATTTTTATTTGGAATAACTAAGTCATTGTCAATTCCAATAACACTACCATAACCTTCGCACGTTTTGCATGCACCAAACGGATTGTTGAAACTAAAGAAATGCAGGTCTGGTTCTTGAAAAGTGATGTTGTCCAATTCAAATACATTGCTAAAAGTTAATCTTTTTGGTGTTTCGTTTTCGTAATAAACAACCTCGCATTTTCCCATTCCCTCAAAAAAAGCCGTTTCCACACTATCGTAAATTCGACTAATATTTTCATTATCCGTATTTTTTATAACAAAACGATCAATAAGCAGTTGTCCTTTTTTAGGAGTAAATTTTTTAATGTCTAAATTATCAATACGAATAATTTCATTATCAATAAACAATCGAGAATAGCCTTTTAGCTGAAGTTGTTGCAATAAAATTTCATTAGTTATTTTTTTTGTAACAACAATGGGCGTAACCAATAAAACTTTCGTACCTTCATTAAATTTATTGATGCGTTGAACAATGCTATCCACAGAATCTTTGGTTACTTCTTTACCAGAAATGGGTGAAAATGTTTTACCTATTCGGGCAAAGAGTAGCTTTAGATAATCGTAAATTTCGGTTGATGTACCCACTGTGGAGCGTTTATTAACGGTATTTACTTTTTGTTCAATAGCTATGGCAGGAGCAATTCCGTGAATATAATCAACTGCAGGTTTTTCGAGTTTCCCTAAAAATTGACGTGCATAAGCAGATAGGCTTTCAACATACCTTCGTTGCCCTTCAGCAAAAAGCGTATCAAAAGCCAATGAAGATTTTCCAGAACCAGAAACACCTGTGATGATAGTGAATTTGTTTCGAGCTATAGCAACATCAATGTTTTTAAGGTTATTAACTCTTGCTCCTTTAATGATGATGTGTGTCTTTGGAGATGGGAGAGGAGTTAGTGTGTTGCTCATGGATTATTCGTAGTTTTTACGATGCCAAAATTACGTTTCTTTTTTATAAAACCTTCAAGGTTTTCAAAACCTTGAAGGTTTGTTAGTAAAAAAAATCCCACTATACAAAATGATGTATAGCGGGATAATTGAGTGATGAAAAAACTACTTATTTTTTATCATTGTCATTGTCTGTTACTTCTTCAAAGTCAACATCAGTAACTTCGTCCGCACCATTACTGCTTTGAGCGTTTGGTTCAGATTGAGCAGCACCTTCTTGTTGTTGTGCATTATACATTTCTTGAGAAGCAGCTTGGAAAACAGTATTAAGTTT
>CAYUEO010000145.1:0-2544 GCA_964443755.1 uncultured Gammaproteobacteria bacterium
TTGTATTCAGAAAGTTTGTTGTCGATGTACAAAAGATGGCGTTCAATCTTTTTAGAATTAAAATTATTTTTCTTAGAATTTTGAGCCCTGAGTTTGGTGCACTGAACCGCCAATTTCTTGTAGGTGCGGTATGGGCAGGTTTTATTTCAATTATCCAGTCTTTACTGTACCATAATTTTTTCTGTATAAATTTTCTCTCCATCATAAATTCTTACCAAATAAATCCCTTTGGGAGAATTAAAAAGGTTAATTTCGTTTGATAGTTGTTTTTTTAAATTTGTTGTCGCAAATATTTTTTTCCCAAGTGCATTGTAAATTTCGATTGATATAATAATACCCTTGCTGTCAATAAAAATTTTCCCTGTTGTTGGGTTAGGGTATACAGCCAATTCATAATTATTATCTACATGAGAAGTTATATTAGATAAAACAGAATCCATGAAAGAATAACCTATTTTAGGAAGAAATCCGAATATTGTATCATTAACCCCCGAATAATACACGCGAAGTGTATCATGATAGACAATCGCAGAACTGAAGTTAGAGCCGAATTCATTCCAACTTCCAAATGTACCATTAGGAATAATGGGATTTAATGTTCCTTTTACAAAAAATATTCCATCATTAGATTTAGCAATACCAATTCGTTGATGCCATAATGTAAACGCACCCATTACAGGAAATCCAGTATTTTCACCGGAATAAAACATCCAATACTCATTTCCTATTTTGACGACATCAGGGGCATATACAACTTTAGAATCAAAATCAGAAATGCCTCCAATATCCAGAACAGGAATACCTGTAATCCAGTTTATTCCATTAGTAGATTCAGAATATAAAATTCTATGCCTATAGTCGTTGGGTCCGCTACATGTTGGGTTACTACACCCCACTCCAATGTACCACATTTTATATTTTTGCACTATTGAATCATAAATCACGCATGGTTCTGCAATAGCAAATGATTCGTAACCTATTACAGAAGGCTGGCAGCCACTTACATAAGGAATTGAAATTACAGGATCACTTTCTGCATAAAGCGGAAGGCTGTCGTTCGTTGTATTATTATATTTTGTCCAGTTCAGTCCATCATTTGAATAAGCCATACCCATTTGATAAATTTCATTTTGAAACCCAACACCACAGATAGTGTCAAGAAGATTGGTGTCTTTCGTAGCTCCCGAGTACCATAACATATACTTTGTAGAATCAGGGTTTGAAGGAACATATACCACAAAGGGTGTTTCAACATCTGTATCGTCCCAACTCCCTGTCGGCCCTAATGAAACTACGGGTGCATCTCTTTTTTCTATCCAGTTATTTCCATCAGGAGAAACGGCTGTGCCTATTTGAGTTTTTACTCCATAATTATTTGTTCCATAGTACATTCTTAAACTGTCATTATTCCAATGAATTACACAAGGGTCTGTCTTCCAGCGTGTCCAGTATTCCGAAGAATTTAAAGTGTTTAAAGTGTCAACAACAGGATTATTAGTAAAAGGAATGAATGTTTGACCGCTAACAGGCATGCTTAAAAAGATTAATCTAAAAATAATTATTTTTATAATTGTTGTTTTCATGTTACTTTGATTTTAATTTTTTCTACCTGTCTAGCTTTTTGGTGTCATCCCATTTTTTTGGGTGGTCACTGGTCTCCATTTTTATTTTTAACTCAGTCTTCACTGTCAAGAAGTGTCGAGCCGAATTATCGGTACTCTTGTCTGTCTGTGCCTGCTATGTCGTTTTATTTAAACTTGCCCATAACGTCAGTTCGTCTAAAAACCTCTATTAATTAATCAAAAATAGTAAAAAAACGGAAGTAAAAGAAGCTATTTAGCGAATTTTTGTAAAAAAAGAGGAAAAGGATTGTTAGTTACTACTCAGGTATATAATATATTAATAATCAAATGTATACAACTATAAAACATCATGAAAAATTAGAATAATCTATAAAAAAACAAACCTATTTATTTGTAACTATTTATAAATCAATATTTTAAAATTTATTAACAAAATTTGTATTTATTAACATTTTAATCACTAATGTATTTATTATCAGTTTTTTATATTAAAAACATACTACCTGAGTAGCAAGGATTGTTAAAAATAGGAAGCGTTAAAAAGCCTAAAAAACGCTTTATAAAAGCGAAAAAATCAACAATAAATAAAGCAAGTTCTTTTAGGAACTTTTTCAACACATTTATATCAATGAGGTTAAAGATTCTGCGTAGGTTGTAAGCCACAAAGATAAGCCCTACATCTGCTGAAGCTCTTTTTATTCCTTTTTTGGTGGAGATAAAATAAAACCCCCATTGGCGTTTTATCACACCGTAAGGATGCTCCACAATAGCTTGTCGTTTGCGGTAGCGTTGTTTGTTGGCATCCATACGTTGTTTGTTTTCAAAAATCAAATCGGCATGTTCGGAGCGTTCAATAAGTCGTCCTTTTTTATTTTTAGTACATCGTTCAAAAGCCGAACAAGTAAGACAAGCATTGGTTTTGTAGTGTTTTACTTTGTTTATAGATTTGCCTCTACTTTTG
>CAYUEO010000146.1:0-2540 GCA_964443755.1 uncultured Gammaproteobacteria bacterium
TCAAGTGTTTAACAAATTAATATATTGCTTTTTTTATTATAAATCAGCAAGTTAATTTACTTGCGAAAGTTGAATTAAACTTTAAAAAAAAAATTATTAAATAGATAATCAATTTTTGTTTTCTAAATGTATTAGAATGTTGATTTTTGCATATAACGTGTAAAAAAATCAATTCAAATCATTGTATTATGCTAAAAATATTTTCTCCATTTGATCAAAGCTTAATTAAAGAAATTCCATTAATTGGGAAACAAGAAGTTGAAAAGCAATTACAAACAGCGTATGCCTTATTTGAAAACCCAACCAATTGGTTGCCTGCCCACCAACGCATAGAAATTCTGGAAAGAACAGCAGAAATTATGAAAGGACGTGTGGAAGAGTTAACCAAAATTGCTGCTCAAGAAGGTGGGAAACCTTATGTTGATTCAAAAGTGGAGGTATTGCGAGCAATCAACGGAGTTAAATTAGCTGCTGAACATATTTCTCAAATCAAAGGCGAAGAAATTCCTATGGGATTAACCAAAGCTTCCGAAAACAGATTGGCATTTGTAACTCGTGAACCAATAGGTGTTGTGGTTTCTATAAGTGCGTTTAACCATCCCTTAAATTTAATCATCCACCAAACGGTTACTGCCATAGCTGCTGGTTGTCCTGTAATTATTAAACCTGCCTCCACTACTCCACTTTCTTGTTTAAATTTTATTGAAATTTTAAAAGAAGCTGGTTTACCTGAAGGTTGGTGCCAAGTATGTATTTGCGATAGAGAAAGTGCTACTTTTTTGGTTACTGATAAACGAGTTAACTACTTTTCATTCATTGGTTCATCAGAAGTAGGTTGGAAACTAAAATCACAACTATCACCAGGAACACGCTGTGCGTTAGAACATGGTGGCGTTGCTCCAGTTATTGTTGAAAAAGATGCGGATTTAACGGAATTAATTCCTTCTTTAGCTAAAGGTGGATTTTACCATGCTGGTCAAGTTTGTGTATCGGTACAAAAGATTTTTATTCATGCCTCTATTTGTGATGAAGTAGCTCTGCAATTGGCTGAATTGGCAAAAAAATTAGTGGTGGGTGATCCCTTAGATGAAAAAACAGAAGTTGGACCATTAATCACACCAAACGAAGTAACCCGAGTAGAAAATTGGGTAAATGAAGCCATATCAAAAGGAACTAAGGTGTTATGTGGTGGGAAACGAATTTCAGCAACTTGCTTTGAACCAACTGTGTTGTTTAACCCACCTCTTGATGTAAAAGTTTCTACACACGAAATATTTGGACCTGTAGTATGTATATATCCTTACACGGATAGAAATGAAGCCATTAAAATTGCTAACAGTTTAGATGTTCATTTTCAGGCAGCAGTGTTCACTAAAAATATAGATATTGCTTTAGATACCGTGAAAAAACTCAACGCAACGGCAGTAATGGTAAATGATCACACTGCTTTTAGAGTAGATTGGATGCCTTTTGGTGGGCGAGACAATTCGGGTATTGGTATGGGAGGAATCCCTTACTCTATGCATGAAATGACGAGAGAAAAACTTATGGTAATTAAAAGTAATGTGTTATGATTAGAGAAAAGTATTTAAAATTTAATAGCCGCTCCTAAACCCAAATTTACCCCATTAAAAGTAAAATCAATTTCTTGCTTAAGTTTTATTCCTACACTATTTAAAAAGCTTTCTAATTCTGGAGAAAATTCAGTATCAAGATTATAACTATATCCTTTGTAACCTAAACTAAAAAATATGCCAAAATGTTCTGAAAAGTAGATTCTATCCTTCAGCTCTATTGCCCAAGTAACTCCAGACCCACTAAATTCAGCTGTTTGATTTTGAGGTGAAGTTATAAAATCCCATTTTATAGACGAAATTCCCAAGCCTAAACCTACAACTAAATCATTTTTATCCGAACTAATAAGATGGTAATTAAAACGTAAACCAAAGTCAAATGCTTTTACACTATTTATATTTATTTTATCTTCTTCATCAATTAAATAATTACTAAATGTTAAATCTACTCCTAATCCTATTTTGTCTGAGATACCATATTCAAATCGAATTGGTAAAATAAAACTTACAGCTCCATCGGTGGTATCTCTTTTTGTGATACTATCTATATTATTTACTGTTATTGTTTGTGTAGTTGTTTGGCTAGTACCATAAACACCTATTCCTATTCCTAAGTCTATGTTAATGTTTCCTTTTTCAAAAGATTGAGCTTGTACTAATGTTATTACAAAATATAACGCAAGGCTTAAAATAATTTTTCGCATAAGTTTTTTTATTTAAAAAATTGAAGAAACAATATTACAACTAATTTTTAATATATCAAAAATAAAATATAACGTATTACATTAAAAATTAACCTAATGAAGTTAAAATGCTAACTTATGAATTAAAAAATGAGATTCAAAATACCAACAGAGTGATAGACAAATAGCTTTAGTAAAGCTAAGAATAAACTAAAACAAAATTTATAGTGAGCAATAAACTAAAAAATGTAATTTTGAGTTATAGCAATTGTAATTTCTTTAT